>CAZSLR010000067.1:2129-7106 GCA_964607635.1 uncultured Oscillospiraceae bacterium | reverse complement strand
ATGGTAGTCTTGCCGGCTCCTGTCGAACCGACAAACGCAACCTTCTGTCCAGGCTTGGCATAGAGAGTGATCTCATGCAGAACGGTCTCCCCCTCAACATATGCGAAATCAACATCATCAAGTACAACCTCACCCTTCAGCTCAGAATAGGTAACACTGCCATCAGCATGTGGATACTTCCAGGCCCACATTTCTGTCTTCTCAGCAGACTCTTTAATCTCACTGCCGAACTGGACAGCGTTAACCAGAGTAACAACACCATTATCGGCTTCGACCTGTTCATCCATCAGAGTAAAAATGCGCTCCGCTCCAGCCAGAGCCATAATAACAGCATTCAGCTGCTGAGACACCTGCGCGATCGGATTAATGAAGCTGCGCGACAATGTCAGGAATGAAGCTATCATACCAAGTGATACAACATCAACACCGGTAAGACTGAAATTCTTCAGGCCGACTATAACCATGATTCCACCAAGCACAGCAAGCAATACGTATAGGATATAACCTAGATTACCCATAATAGGCATAAGTATATTGGCAAAAGTATTAGCCTTGGTCGCGTTATCCTGAAGCTCACTGTTTTTTATCTCGAAGGCGTCTTTTGCCTGGTCCTCATAACCAAAAACCTTGACGACCTTCAAACCATTGATCATTTCTTCTATATAACCATTTACATCGCCCAGTGAGTGCTGTTGTTTGATAAAATAACTGCTGCTTCTGCCGGCAATTCTCTTAACGATACGCAGAACCAAAAATACAAATAGAAATACGATCAATGTCAGCCAGAAGCTGAGATAAAGCATAGAAACAATAACAGTAACTATTGAAATGAGCGACGAGAACACGTGCGGCAGACTTTGCGCGATCATTTGGCGCAAGGTATCGATGTCATTTGTGAAATGACTCATCAGATCACCATGCGTATGTGAATCAAAATAGCTGACTGGCAGCTTCTGCATATGAGCAAAAAGATCATCCCTGATTCGTTTAAGAATTCCCTGAGATATTTTTACCATGATCAGGTTATAAATGAGTCCTGCCAATAGTCCCACCGATAATATAGCAGCCATCTTGATGATAGATGTCAGCAGACCAGAGAAAACCGGATTTGAGGATATCAGCAGCGGTGCGATATGATCATCTATCAAGGTTTGCATGAAGAGAGCTGATATCGCAGCGGTCGTCGCGTTAATGATTATGCAGACAGCAACGATTATCAATAGAAATGTATGCTTCTTAAAATATGACAGCAAACGCTTTATCGTCTTGGGATCAAGCTTGGCACTTTGGGGTATTTTGCCTGGAACCCCTCTTGCAGGTCTGCTCATGCGCCCAACCCTCCCTTTTGCTGTGACTCGTAGACCTCACGGTAAATCGAGCTCTGATCAAGTAATTCTGAATGTGTGCCGAAGGCACTTATCTTACCATCATCCATTACAATTATCCTATCAGCATCCTGAACCGATGCTATTCTCTGAGCAATAATAAGCTTGGTCGTATCGGGCATTTCATTTTTCAAACTCTCTCTGATCCTATTATCTGTAGCAGTATCCACAGCACTAGTAGAATCATCAAGAATCAGTATCTTCGGATGCTTAAGCAGAGCCCTTGCTATACATAGTCTTTGCTTCTGTCCGCCGGATACATTGGTCCCCCCCTGCTCGATCCATGTATCTAAACCATCAGGGTAAGCTTTGATAAAACCATCTGCCTGTGCGATTTTGCAAACATGCTCCAGCTGATCATCACTCGCCTGTTTGTCGCCCCAGAGCAAATTGTCACGGATCGTTCCTGAAAACAGAATATTTTTCTGTAGAACAACAGCAACCTGATCACGAAGCACCTGCAGATCATAATCTCTAACATCGACACCACCTACCATTACTCTGCCGCAGGTCGCGTCGTAGAGCCGCGGAATGAGCTGGATTAGAGTACTCTTGGCCGAACCTGTACCGCCAATTATGCCTATAGTCTCACCAGAACTAATTTTCAAATTTACATTATCCAAACAGTTTTTAGCTGCATCCTTATAATAACTGAAGCAGACATTTTCGAATTCGATACTGCCATCAGATACTGTCATAACAGGATCGTCACCATTTTTCAGATCACTCTCCTCATCAAGCACTTCAACTATTCTCTCAGCAGAAGCTCTTGATATCGTAATCATGACTAGAACCATTGATAGCATCATCAGGCTCATCAGTATCTGCATAGTATAAGTAATCATACTCAACAGCTCGCCTGTACTAAGTCCAAGCGCCGCGTTGTTGCCACTCGCTACAATTGCCCTGGCGCCAAACCAGCTCAGAAGCAGCATCGAAGCAAAAGCACAAAACTGAATCAGAGGCATGTTGAAGGCAATGGTTCTCTCAGCCTTGACAAAATCATCGTGAATATCCTTCGAAACATCCGCGAAGCGTTCCGTTTCATATTCTTCCCTGACAAAGGATTTGACAACTCTTATGCCGTGTAGATTTTCCTGCACTCTTTTATTGAGTCTGTCATAGGTCTTAAACACGCGCATAAAAACTGGAAAGGCAAACTTCACAACCAAGAAAAGACCTGCACCCATGATCGGCAGCATCGCAAGAAATATCAGCGACAGCTTGCGATCAATACTGAAGGCCGCGACCAGTGCGAAGATCAGCATAAAAGGACTGCGAACAGCCATTCTGGTCAGCATTTGAAATGAGTTCTGGACATTAGAGACATCAGTAGTAAGTCTTGTTATCAGACTAGATGTAGAAAACTTATCTATATTGGCAAAAGAAAATCCCTGAACATTCTTGAAGATGTCACTGCGCAGATTGGCCGCGAAGCCAGCAGAGGCTTCAGCGGCATATTTACCAGCCAGAGCACCAAACGTCAGAGATACAAAGGCCAAAGCCAGCAAAGCTCCACCTAATTGATAAACGACCGTCATCTCTCCGGCATCGATACCACGATCGATCAGCTGCGCCATCACCAGAGGGATCATAACCTCCAGAATGACCTCAAAAATAACCAATATGGGCGTCTTAATGGTCTGTGATCTATATTCTCTGATACTTCTCATCAGCTTCTTGATCATTTGTCGTTTCCTCCGAAATCGAATTTTCCTGCTGACAGTCTCTCAACATTACCCTTCATGATATTAAGACACTGAAGCATATGCTCCTGATCCTCCGCTGTAAGTCCATGTATCAATGATTGTTCAATGAAGTTGATATCTTCCGTAATAGCCTTAAATAGACCTAGAGCTTCCGGTGTCAGGCTTATTCGCTTAAGTCTTGCATCATGCTCAGCCTCCTGGCGTATCACCAGTCCCCTCTCCTCCATCAGCGATATCATCTTCGACGCGGTCGATCGTGTGATTGCAAATGCCTTCTCAACATCCTTCTGATAGACCTCATCATTCTGATGCTCAGCCAGCCAGCTGATAATGAACCCATTGGTGCCTTGCAGCTTATCTCCATATTTATCATTGATCGTATTGTATACGAATCTCTTGATCATATTATGAAGAGTCCTGAGCTCGGCACCCATAGAAACATCACACATTGTATAATCCTCCAATTTATATCATGCAGCGCTAATTATTGTTGCATGGCGAACTGTTTGACATCGAACATTATAATCGCACATACACTACAGGTCAACAGCCCACTACAAACAAAAAACCTGAAACATTTCTGTCTCAGGTCTCTTATATGGTCGAGGTGAAGGGACTCGAACCCCCGACATCCTGCTCCCAAAGCAGGCGCGCTAGCCAACTGCGCTACACCTCGTTATAGTTTTGCAATCAGCTCATGTCCTGACCGCTCGACCATTATATCTGAACACAGAATAAAATGCAACCGGCTTTTTCCAGAATATTACACTGGCAAAAGTCTGGCAATTTTAACCGTCAACGCCCGATCACAGCCAGAGCTGTATCGGCTATCAGGATCAGAAGCGGCATCGATATGATCGACAGAATAGTGGTTATCGCTATAGTATGTGTGGCGAGCAGAACATTCTGACGGTAACGTGTCGCGAAGAGCGCCGTTGCAGCAGCTGTTGGCGCACAGGCAGGAATTATGCAGGCGATCAACAGATCACGCTCAATCGGCAGGAAAACAAGTCCGGCCAGCATGATCAGAGGAATAACGAGCAGACGCCAAAATGCCACCTGATAATTAAGCTTGTTTTTCCAGATATCAAGTATAGGTGTTCTTGACATCTGGGCGCCGATAACGATCATGGCTATAGGCGTATTGAGAGCGGCCATGCTGGACACGACAGTTGCTGGCACCTCAGGCAGCTTGATTCTTAATAAGAAGAAAAACAGTCCCAGAGCCATGCCGATCGTACCAGGATTGACCAATGCTCTTCTCAAATTGATATCATTCTTATCGCCAGTCATCAGGATCATGCCGTAAGTCCACTGGATAATATTGAAAACCGCGATATATGCAGAGCCATAGAAAACGCCAATCGGACCGAGAACCGCATAGAGCAAAGGAATGCACATAAAACCACAGTTTGAGAAAATAATCGAGAATCTCAATATCTTACGATCTGATTCAGGTCTGCCCCGAAACAAGACCTTGCCAAATATTATACCAACCACATGTGCGACTACAGAGCTGGCTGTAGATATCACCAGTCCTATTAATAAATCTGATGAGTAATCCATTTGAAAAGAATCAATTATAACCGCAGGAGTAACGATCATCAGCAGAAGCTGTGTCATTTGTCTGATTCCTGCATCATCCAGCCATTTTATCTTCGCCATGAAGAAACCAATACCTATCAGCAGAAAAAGTATTAAGACCTGCGTCGCTACTACCAGAGCGCTCTCGATCAACATATATAGCCCCCATATATTGCTCTGCTGCTAAACTATATCTACCAGCAGAATTAGTATTCTCAAGTGGTTTAATCATTTTCACACAAAGGCAAGAATTAGGCAATCGTTACAATTGCCTAAAAGTGTCTCTGATGACATCAGGA
>CAZSLR010000067.1:0-2029 GCA_964607635.1 uncultured Oscillospiraceae bacterium | reverse complement strand
ATCTCAGCGAAATCACGCATATTCTCAGCTGTGAGCGCATAGCTCATTACTGAATGGTGAGCACCACCGCAGAGGATCCAGGCCTCTGCTGATCTCTGCAGATCTGGAGCAGGCTTCCACATTACACGTGCAACCGGCAGCTTAGGCATATTCTGGAGAGGAGCCTCAGCCTCACAATCATTAACGATCATGCGCATACGTCCACCCATATCGATCAAAGATACAAGTATCGCAGAACCCTTAGCACCATCGAAAACAAGTCTCGCAGGTGGTTTGCGATTGCCGATGCCAAGAGGATGAACCTCAATCGTCGGCTTATCAGCTGCTATAGAAGGACAAACCTCAAGCATATGAGCGCCAAGCACCATTTCGCGGCCAGGCTCCATATGATAGGTGTAATCCTCCATGAACGAAGTGCCACCTTCAAGCCCTGTTGCCATCAGCTTCATGATACGTGACATGCAGGAGCCCTTCCAGTCACCCTCAGCACCATAGCCCATACCATCAAGCATCATATCCTGAGCAGCCAGACCCTCAAGCTGATCCAGACCATGCAGATCCTCAAAGGTAGAAGTAAATGCTGTGAAGCCCTTCTCTACCAGGAACTTTTTGAGACCGGCCTCCATCTTAGCCTGATAACGGACGGGGGCCAGATCATCAGCACGAATATCGTATCTCTCATTATAGATAGCCATCTGCTCATCGATCTCACTCTCGGTGATTGCATCTATTACAGGTACAAGATCACCTACCGGATAGTAATTGACTGACCAGCCGAAAATCTTCTGTGCTTCAACCTTATCGCCCTCAGTAACTGCGACCTCGCGCATATTGTCACCGAAGCGGGCACATTTGAGCGAGAAGCCAGCCTGAACGCCGATAGCCGAACGCATCCAGCCGCCGATCTTACTTAGTACAGCCTCATCCTGCCAGAAACCAACTACGATCTTACGAGGAATCCGCAGACGCGCACCAATGAAACCATGCTCTCTATCACCATGGGCTGACTGATTCAGATTCATGAAGTCCATATCGATATCATCCCAGGGGATGTCACGATTGAACTGTGTATTGATATGAAGCAGCGGCTTGGTCAAACGACTTAAGCCATTGATCCACATTTTTGATGGGGAAAAAGTATGCATCCAGGTTATGACACCAGCACAATTGCTGTCCTGACTAGCCGCGATCATCACATCTGTGATTTGATCAGGTGTGGCCACAACACCCTTATTGACCAGACGTCCTGGCAGCGCTGCTTGAGCGTCCATCCACTCTGTCATGATTCTGCTGTGTTCTGCAACCTGAGCCAGAACCTCTTCGCCGTATAAATGCTGGCTGCCGGTCACGAACCAAAACTCGAATTTTTTAAGATCCATAATAGGAACACCTCCTGTTAGTTGTTAAATAGACAAAAACGAAAACAGTCTTAATAGGATTATAACTGAAGGTCATACTTATTACATTGCAAATAATTGCGGAATTATTTCGATTTTATCCTATAAGTGGTAAAATAATTCCCGTGAATTACACTGCTGCGGTCGGTGATGATCCGGCAACAGACAACCTGATATGAAAGAAGGAAAATTTATGTGCCCCAAGAACGCTATGACAGTAAAATCTCTCTTCGATCTTACTCATACGATCGCTGAATCCAGGCTGACTGAGTTGACCTACCCATGGGAAGCTCTACCCATGATCGGCAAATGGATCCTCGAGCTTGGCCCCACACTGCCTAAGGAAGAATATGAACAGTTATCGGACAATATCTGGATTGCAAGAAGCGCCAGAGTTGCGCCATCTGCCAGCCTCAACGGCCCGCTGATCATCGGCCCTGACACAGAGGTAAGGCATTGCGCCTTCATCCGCGGTAACGCCCTCATCGGTTCAGGCTGTGTAGTCGGCAACTCCACTGAGCTGAAAAACGTCATACTGATGGACAAGGTACAGGTTCCTCATTACAACTATGTCGGTGACTCAATTCTCGGCTTCAAGGCTCATATGGGTGCCGGCGCGATCACCTCAAATG
>CAZSLR010000066.1:0-9815 GCA_964607635.1 uncultured Oscillospiraceae bacterium | reverse complement strand
GATCTTGGCCATTATGAGCGTTTTATCGATGAGAGTCTCTCGCAGAACAGTAATGTCACTTCAGGCAGAATTTACTGGTCAGTTATACAGAAAGAGAGAAAAGGCGATTATCAGGGCGGGACAGTGCAGGTGATCCCGCATATTACTAATGAGATCAAGGATCGTATTCAGAAGGGCAAGGCTGGCTATGATGTTGCTCTTATCGAGATCGGTGGTACGATCGGAGATATTGAGGGTCTGCCGATAATTGAGGCGACCAGGCAGTTCGCAGCAGATGTCGGCAGAGAGAATTGCCTGTTTATCCATGTTACTCTTGTGCCATATCTGGCAGCATCGCAGGAGCAGAAGACGAAGCCAACGCAGCATTCTGTCAAAGACCTGCTTAGCCTGGGCATACAGCCGGATGTTATTGTTTGCAGATCTGAGATCGCTATCAGTGATGAGCTCAAGGCGAAGATCGCTTTGTTCTGCAATGTGCCGCAGGAAAATGTAATAGAGAATCTTGATCTGCCATTGCTATATGAGGTTCCTCTTGCGATGGAGCGTGAGGGTCTGGCAGATATTGTTTGCCGTCGTTTTGGTTTTAAATGTGATCAGCCTGATATGCAGGATTGGTATAGCATGGTTGAGGCTTTGTCCGCGCCGCTTAACAAGGTGAAGATCGCACTTGTTGGTAAATATGCTGCTCTTCATGATGCCTATCTCAGTATTGTTGAGGCTCTCAAGCATGGAGGTATTTCTTCACGATCTGAGATTGAGATCAAGTGGGTTGATGCCGATGAGGTGACCGACAGTACTGTTGATGAGCTGCTTGGAGATGTTGATGGAGTGCTCGTGCCTGGTGGTTTTGGCACCAGAGGCATCGAGGGTAAAATCGTTGCGGCAGGCTATGCGCGCCGTCAGGGATTACCTTATTTTGGTATTTGTCTTGGTATGCAGATCGCGATTATTGAGTACGCACGTAATGTAATAGGTTATACCGACGCTAATAGTGCTGAGATTGAACCGCATACGAAATATCCTGTCATAGATCTGATGCCTGAGCAGAAGGACATTGATCAGTTGGGTGGTACGATGCGTCTGGGTCAGTACCCGTGTGCTTTGAATGAGAATTCCAAGGCCTATGCCGTTTATGGACAGAGTCTGATCCATGAACGCCACAGACATCGCTACGAGGTCAATAATGACTATCGCGACGCGCTTGTTGATGCCGGCATGCTTATCAGCGGAACCTCACCGGATAATAGAATCGTTGAGATGGTTGAGCTTGAAGACCATCCCTGGTATGTCGCATGTCAGTTCCATCCTGAGTTTAAATCCAGACCGAATCGCCCACATCCGCTATTCACAGGCTTCGTTGAGGCGGCTCTGGCTGATCGAAACGGCTGCCGTCGAGGTTGATCAGGCGTCTGGTTTTTTCGCATCAGCAGTTACGGCGGTATCCCTGCGTTTTTGATAGAATTCAGCTAGCAGGGAGGTGCTTAAGATGCAAATAGGTGACAGATTGCCCGTAATCAGTTTGCCTGATGAAAAAGGCTCAATGATAGATCTAAGCAATTACAAAGGCCAGAAGCTGATACTGTATTTTTATCCCAAAGACAATACGCCGGGCTGCACGAATGAGGCGGTAGCTTTTGAATATGAGCGCAGTAAGTTTGAGGAGCAGGGCTACACAATAGTTGGCGTCAGTCCTGATTCGTCAGAGAGTCACGCCAAGTTCCGCGAGAAGTATGATCTGGGCTATAAGCTGTTGTCGGACACTGATAAGCGACTGTGCGAAATGTACGGTGTCTGGGTCCAGAAGAGAATGTATGGTAAATCCTATATGGGCGTACAGCGCAGTACCTTTGTATATGATGAAAATGGTATACTGGTAAAAGTCTACCCCAAGGTTAAGCCGGCTGATCATCCGGTCGAGCTGCTTGAGGATATTCAAAAAGGCAGAATCACAAAATCCTGATAATCATTCTTTTAGTAATATTTTGAACAGATGATAATTTTCAGCTGTCGGTAATAGCCAGACTGACAGGGCAGTGGTCGGAGCCTTGTTGTTCTGACTCGATTCCGGCGGCTGTTAGTCTTTTTTTGAGTACTTCGCTGGCGAAGAAGTAGTCGATACGCCAGCCGACATTACGGTCTCTGGCTCTTGTTTTCATGTCCCACCAGGTGTATTTCTCAGGAGATTTGTCGAATAGCCTGAATGTGTCTATGAAGCCTGCTGCTAATAAATTATCGATCCATTTACGTTCTTCCGGCAAGAATCCTGAAGTGTTGCTGTTCTCAGCCGGTCTTGCAAGATCTATTTCCTTATGGGCTGTGTTTACATCTCCGCAAATAATTATTTCTTTGCCGCGTGCAAGCTGGCTGTTTAGATGATCGAGGAAAAAATCATAGAAATCAAGTTTAAATTGCAGTCTCTCCTTGCGAGCGGTTCCGTTCGGAAAATAGCCGTTGCACAATAGGAAATCGTCATAATCCAGCATCATTATTCGGCCTTCGCTATCAAATCGATGATTACCCATGCCGACCCTGATGGATCTTGGCTGCTGTTTAGTGTATATCGCGGTACCGCTGTATCCTTTGCGCTGAGCAGGATGAAAATATGCATGCCATGGCTCTATTGTACGGATCGCAGGCGGCAATTGCCCTGGATAAGCTTTTATCTCCTGAAAACAATAGATGTCTGCGTCCCTATTAGTCATATATTCAAGCAGGCCTTTTTTTGCTGCCGCTCTTATGCCATTTACGTTCCAGCTTACGATGTCCAAATTTGTTACCTCAAATACTCTCTGCTGCTGCTGCCACTGTTTTTTCCAGACCGGCGAAGTCAATAAACCTGCTCTCACGTCTGATTTCTCTGCCGTCCATCATAAGAAGGACTGTGGGAACTGTGAAAACCAGAAGCTGAGATGCAAATTCCAGTTCATCTTCTGTATCGATCAGGCGATAGGGTATACTGTACTTAACAGCAAGATCTACCAGTCTGGGCTTAACAGCATGACAAACACTGCAGGCCTGGGCACTGAAAATGAGAAGCTCAAGTGCAAGTGGGCTGTTGATACTTTTATTTTCCCTAATATTTTCTGTATCCATACTATCAACCTTTCGCGATTTTGTTCGATTAAATATATAATGAAGCCTCAAGTATAATATCATAAGCGATAGTAATTCAGCGTAGCTGGTGTATCAATTTATCAGCAGCTGCCAGACTTGCCTGGACTGAATGCTATCAGGACATGAGTTTTATGATAAACTTGCAAGGAGGGGGTGGGCTAAATGAAAAAGTATGATCAGATGAATGATTTCGAGATGAGTGTTTTATCAGAAATTGGCAACGTAGGTGCGGGCAATGCGGCTACTGCGCTTTCGCATATTCTATCCGACAGGATAAACATGTCTGTTCCTGATTTAAGGATCCTTGATGTAAGTAAAATGACTACTTTGCTTGGCGGTCCTGAGAATGAATTTGTTGGCATTCTGGTCAATATGAACAAGGACGTCAGGGGAATGATGCTGTTTTTGCTGGAACGCCGCTTCGTATGCAAGCTGAGCGAGGTTCTGCTCAACGAGAAAATCAATGATTTTTCCGAGTTGTCTGAAATGGGAAGATCTGCCCTCATGGAGATCGGGAATATACTGGCAGGCTCATATGTAAACGCAATTGCTACTATGACTAATTTGAATATTGAGTTATCAACACCACAAATCGCAATTGATATGGTTGGAGCTATCCTTAGCTACCCTGCCGCTCAGTTCGGCGCCATGGGAGATAAGCTGCTGCTTATTGAGGAGGATTTTATATCCAGCAATGAGACCATCCGCAGTCACCTTCTTATTATGCCGGAAATTGAATCGTTGCAGACTATGCTTGAGAGTTTGGGAGTTGCCTGATGAGCCAAACGATAATTGTAGGTATTTCAGATCAGAATACAGCTGTTCCGCCAGATTCATTAATAACATACGCACTTGGTTCCTGTGTAGGAATATGTCTATATGACGGAGCTGTTCGCGTAGCCGGGCTCTCACATATTCTTCTGCCGGAAGCTTTTCGTGACAGCACATCTGAGGATGATTTTAAGTTCGCTGACCGGGCGATTGAAGCTCTGGTTAAGTCAATGGAAAAAATGGGTTGTCTGCGTAATCGGCTTACCGCGAAAATTGCGGGTGGCGCTAATATGTTCGCGACCTCAGGAATCAGCATAGGAGACCGTAATGTTACAACGGTAAAGAAAGAGCTTGAGCGTTTGCGTATTCGTCTGTTGGCGGAGGATACAGGTGCCGATTATGGCCGTACTGTCGTTTTTGATCCGACAAACGGTCAAATGACTGTCAAATCTATTGGACGTGACAGCAAGATTTTTTAAGCAGGAGCAGCAATGGGGATATTTACCGGCAGCTTAATCAATGCTGTCGCTATCATATTAGGTGGTTTAGCAGGATTAGCGGTGCAAAAAGGAATACAGAAGAGATTTGAAGCTCTTCTGATGGATACACTTGCTCTCGTGATATTTCTTATTGGCCTGATGTCAGCTCTGAAAGCACAGAATATTATGATGCTTGTAATAAGTCTGGCGGCAGGCGGACTCATAGGCGAGGCTCTGAGACTGGAGGGCCGCCTGCATGATCTGGCACTTGCCGCGGAGAAGCGTTTCGTGCCCGCGGCGGCAGGCTCTGGTGAAGGCAGGCTTGCGGCAGGACTTGTTCATGCCAGCCTGGTGTTTTGCATCGGCTCCATGGCAATAATAGGTGCTTTGGAGAGTGGATTAGCAGGCAGGCATGACACACTCCTG
The DNA here is from genome assembly GCA_964607635.1 of uncultured Oscillospiraceae bacterium. Classification (GTDB taxonomy): domain Bacteria; phylum Bacillota; class Clostridia; order Saccharofermentanales; family UBA5734; genus JAAYFZ01. Next base: position 5,025 of record CAZSLR010000066.1, on the reverse strand, counting down.
GCAAAAGCCTTGCTGGACGGAATAATATCTATTTTTTTTGCTGCTTCGCTAGGTCCTGGTGTGCTGCTATCTGCCATTCCTGTTTTGCTTTATGAAGGAGCGATGACAGCCGGTGCTGCCGCGCTCAGCGGCATTATGACTGAGACGATGCTGATTGAGATATCAGCAGTAGGCGGCGTTCTGATTATGGCCTTGGGTGTAAATATGTCAAGACTTAAGGAAATAAAGGTAGTTAACCTGCTGCCATCGCTTATTATTGCATTTATTTGGGTGCAGGTGTTTTGAATACAATAAGCTCAAGTGTCTCATAATGTATACTGATGGCTCCGATTTCGATTTGCCTTATATTACAAATGTTACAGTATGTCAGAAAAACGGTGTCGTTATTCTAACAAAAAGCCAAAATGCATGTTTTCGCGGGTTTTGTCGAAATTTTAACCTGTTAAATCTATTATTTACATGATAAAATAGCTAATCAGTATGTTGCCTGTTTTAATTATTGCATGCTTAATTACTTGCAAAGATTCGGGCTGTGAATTATTGAATCTGAGCTCCACGCATCGATGCTGTGACCTAGTCTCCGGGGGCTTGTTATAAGTAGTACAAGGAGAAGCAGTAAGTGAGATATGTTCCAACAAATTGCCTTAAGCCAGGCATGATCTGCGGCAAAAGAGTCGTTGGCAAGAATGGTCAGCTTCTGTTGAACAGAGGTACTGTTTTACAGGATTCCTATATAGTTAAGATCAAGGACCTGGGTTATTCGGGTATCTATATTGATGACCAGTATTCAAGAGATATTATGATAGATGACATAATTTCAGATACGCTTAGAGCGAATTCGGTCAAAGCTATTAAAGAGCTTCATACAGGCATAGCAGGCAGGAAGCCTGATACTCTTGAGAAGCTTGATACAATCAATGTTTTGGTGGACGAGATTCTTTCTGCTGTTATTTCCAATAAAGGTTTAAATGTTAATTTAATGGACTTGAAAATTTTTGATGACTATACCTATTATCATTCAGTCAATGTTGGTGTTCTAGCTGTTTTGGTGGGAACCGCGATGAATATGAATAGACAGGTATTACATGCGTTGGGTGTCTCCGCTATGATGCATGACATAGGTAAGGTGTTTATACCGAAGGAGATCCTCAATAAGCCGGGTCGTTTGGACGCTGATGAATTTGAAATGATGAAGAGTCATTCAGAGAGAGGCTTCAATTATCTGCGAGACCGGTACGCTTTTACCGATACAACTCTGGATGCTATTCTTGATCATCACGAGCGAAATGACGGTTCAGGATATCCTAACGGCAAGGCTGGCAATGAGATCTCGCGTTTTGGCAGGATCATCGCGATTGCTGATGTTTTCGATGCTTTGACATCAGATAGACCTTACAGGCCTGCGATGTCTCCATCAGAAGCGATCGAGTTTATTATGGCTGGAGCAGACACCTCCTTTGACATGCATGTGCTGCAGGCCTTCCTTGAGAGGATCTCGCCTTATTCTCCCGGGACAACTGTCAGGCTAAGTAATAACAGTACGGGTATCGTCCTGAAAAATCATAGAGGATCCAGTTTAAGGCCGGTTATTAGAGTAATAAGGGAAAACGGTAAGGAGATAACCCCCTATGATATCGACCTGACTCATGATCGGAATACTCTTGGTATAACGATTATAGGCACTGAAGATATTTGACCGGATATGATTTATTTATTGTATAATACTTTTACTCAGCTCGCTGCAGTCTTAGCTGCTGACAACTGTGTAGACGGAGGAGCTTTTTAATGAGCGAGGCTTTTACCATAGTGGCAAAGGTGCTGCCGGTAATATTCCTGATAATTCTGGGACATTTTCTAGGCAGATTCAAAATTATCAGTCAGGAAACCATTGATGATTTGAAAAAAATCGTAGTTAACATCGCGTTGCCAGCTTCGTTATTTATGGCTTTTGCCGATACTGTTTTCGAGGCCAAGTATTTATTGATCGTTTCCGCAGTTTTTGCTTCCTGTACAGTTATGCTGCTTCTCGCTGGCGTTTTCCGTAAACCGCTTAAGATTGAAAATCCTTATTGGCCTTCTCTCTATGCTGGTTTCGAGACGGGTATGATGGGTTATTCGATTTTTGTTGCGGTCTATGGCGCCGCTGAGATGTTTAAGCTGGCGATTATGGATCTTGGTCAGGTCACATTTGTTTTCTTCGTACTGGTCAGCGTACTTAGGCGGATAAATGGCGACTCGATCGGAGCTGCCGGCTTGATAAAATCTTTTCTTAAATCCCCGGTTATTCTTTCGATCATTTTCGGTATTATCGCTGGGTTGATCGGTTTACCTGGACTTCTGGCAGGAAATGCTGCTGGTGATGCTGTTCTGGATACCATAGGGTTGGTAGGTTCATTGACTATGCCGCTGATATGTCTGGTCATTGGATATGAGCTTAGAATAGATAAAACAGATTTAGCCAGACCATTTTTTACTGCTCTTAGCCGAATTGTTGTATTGTTGGTCCTCGCATTTGTCATCAACAAACTATTGATAGCCGGACTTCTGGGCCTAGATAAAACGTATGAGGTCGCACTCTATACATTGTTTATGCTTCCACCTCCTTTTGTGATACCAATTTACATGTCTGGCAGAAAATCGCAGGACAAGCAATTGATATTAAATACTATTTCAATGCATATAATACTAACACTTGTTGCGTTTATTGGTCTGATACTAATATTTAAATAACAACCGGGGTGATAATCTGTTGACAGAGATTAAGGATTTGAAGAAGCAGAGAGCGTTGGAATTGCTTGTAATGATATCTGAGGATTTCATCAAGCTTTCTTTTGAAAGCATTAATTATCAGCGGCTTGTTGATTATATTATTGAGCTTTCAGATGCTAAGTACGCGATCCTGAATCTGGCAGATGAGAATGATGAGAACATACAGACTACTGCTGCCGTTGCTTGTGGGAACGCGAGCTCTTCTGAGTTGGCTTGTATCTTGGATGTTGAGAGCTTGATCGGCAGCAGATGGCAGATAAATAATGAAGCTATGCGCTGGGAATATGAGACAGAGTCATATAGCATCAAGCTACCGGGCGCGGCAGTAAGACCATTACTCAAGGTATACAGATCGTTAAGTGATATCAAGTCTCTGCCTCTGAGTGCAGAGAAAATCCAACAAATTGAAAAATTACTTGGTATAGAGGAATGTGTACTGGTCCGTTTAATGGATGACAAGAGGTTGATTGGAAATTTTGTGCTGTTCATGGAGCCTGGTGAGAGCTTCAGTCAGCATTACGCGGTCAGAATCTATTCCCGCCAATTGAGTCAGCTTCTAATAAGGCGAAGTCGAGAGAAGGAAATAAACAGACTTCTTAGTGAAAACTCGATTATTTTCAACAGTACTCAAGACCTGCTTGCGCTTATCAAGCGTAACAATATGGGCAGCTATACATATGTACGTATTAATAATATTTTCAATGAGCTCACTGGCATAGATGCAGACAGTATTATAGGCCGCGGCCCCCTGGATGTTTTTGGCGCTGAAAAAGGCGCCGAAATAGTTAGTCATAATGATGACTGCCTACTTGCCGAGGTTCCTGTTTCCTACGAAATGGAGATTGAGCTGCCAAGCGGAGACAAGGTCTTCCAAGTTACTCTGAATCCTGTCTATATGGATGACGAGGCATATATTGTTGCCTCAGCCAAGGATATTTCTGAAGAGCGCAGCAATCAGGAGCGAGTTGAGTATCTTAGCTTTCATGACCAATTGACAGGGCTGTATAACAGGCACTATTTCAACCATTCACTAAGAAGATTGGATAATGCCAGAAATTTGCCTTTGTCACTGATAATGATAGATGTAAACGGTCTCAAGCTCGTCAATGACGCGTTTGGTCATAATCTTGGTGATCAGCTTCTGCACACAGCTGGTCAGGTTATCAGTGAACATAGCCGTTCTGATGATATAGTCTGCCGCATAGGCGGAGATGAATTTGTTTTCATGCTTCCGCAAACCGACGAAGCAGGTACAGAAACTGTTGTAAGGCGATTACGAGCGGCCTGTGAAGGAGTTTATCTTGGTCCTTTTCAGTTATCGTTTTCTCTGGGCTGGTCCACCAGGAACAATATTGAGATGTCAACTCGTGAGCTTCTGCAGCAGGCGGAAGAATGGATGTATAAGCATAAGCTGATTGAGAGTCCTGCTATGCGAAATCGGGTTATTCATACGATTTCTGAAATTATGAACAGGATGCCTTATGAGAGGGAGCATGCAGAAGTGACTGCGAAAATGGCAGCTGAAATAGCCCGCTGCCTTGGCTGGTCTGAGAGACGAATTCAGAAAATCAGCAAAGCTTGCAGGTATCATGATATTGGAAAAATCGCTGTGCCGTCTGAGATTCTTAATAAGGCGGAGCCGCTAAGTGATCGGGAAGTAGCACTGATAAGAAAGCATTCTGAGGCTGGATACAGGATACTGTCATCGTCAAATGATTATACTGATGTTGCTGATTCAGTTCTTGAACACCATGAGCGTTGGGATGGAAACGGTTACCCCAGGCAACTTAGCGGCGATAAAACTACTCAGTCGGGCAGAATCATCAATCTGGTTGATTCATTTGACGCTATGACAAGTGTGAGGCCTTGGAGAGGTGCGAAGTCTCTGGATGAGGCTCTGCAGGAGCTCCAGGATTGTGCAGGCTATCAATTTGACCCGGAATTGGTCAAGCTGTTTATTGATGAAAAAATCTACAAACACAAACTCATCTAGCCAACGATACTGTCTGCCGACTGAACCTGCTGTATAATGATTTTCAGGAGGGTGATCATGATGCAACACTTTGATCTTCTAGTTATCGGCGGAGGCGCCGGTATTTCTGTTGTTGAAGCAGCAATGCAGAACGGGTTAAAATGCGCTCTGGTTGAGAAAGCCAAAATGGGTGGTACTTGTTTGACCAGAGGCTGTATTCCTTCGAAGGTTCTTGTTCATCCTGCGGATCTACTGAGAGAAGCACAGCGCGGGGCAGTTACAGG
>CAZSLR010000065.1:0-9826 GCA_964607635.1 uncultured Oscillospiraceae bacterium | reverse complement strand
AGACCTGCATAATGCCAAGAACATTTATCTCCTTATATCCCCATAGCTGAAGCAAGTGGCTTTACGGCGATTTGACGGTAGAAAGTCTGCCATATCGCGGTCATTACTACTGTCAGGATTCCAATCAGCTTAGTCAATTCGACTGCTTTTTTGTGATATTTTTACAAATGAAGGTGAAATGAAAAACAAATTACTGCTTATTATGGTAACTTATGTTCCAATACAGTATAATAGGCTTTGGCTTTTTCTCAGCAAGCCTTATTAACATGATCATTTTTGAAAGGGGAAACATACATGCTGAAAACACATGAAATCGAGCAAATGACCTGTGTGGCCAAGGGTCCCAACCACGGTCCCGCACCGATTCCCGAGGAGGGACGTTGGATTCAGGCAAAAGAGATCTCTGATATCTCAGGCTTCACTCACGGTGTTGGCTGGTGCGCTCCGCAGCAGGGTACCTGTAAGCTCTCTCTGAATATCAAGGAGGGCATTATCCAGGAGGCTCTGGTCGAGACGATTGGCTGCACAGGAATGACTCATTCAGCAGCTATGGCGGCTGAAATCCTTACTGGCAAAACCATTCTTGAGGCGCTAAACACAGATCTGGTCTGTGATGCGATCAACACGGCGATGCGCGAACTGTTTCTGCAGATCGTATACGGTCGCTCACAGTCTGCTTTCTCAGAAGGCGGTCTGCCGATCGGTGCCGGTCTTGAAGATCTCGGCAAGGGTCTGCGCAGCTCAGTCGGTACTATGTACAGCACACTTGAGAAGGGCCCACGCTATCTCGAGCTGACTGAGGGTTATGTCGTCAAAATGGCTCTGGACAAAGACGATCAGGTTATCGGCTATCAGTTCCTGAAAATCGGACCGATGCTGGAAATGATCAAAAAGGGTGTTGACGCCAACGAAGCATACGAAAAAAATCTTGGCACATATGGTCGTTTCGCTGATGCTGAACGCTATATCGACCCCCGTCATGAATAATAACCGCGTGAAAGGAGCACTAATCCATGGCACTTTTTGAAAGTTATGACCGCAGAATAGCAAAGATCAACCAGGCTCTGTCGGAATACGGCATCAGCTCGATCGAGGAAGCAAAAGAAATCTGCGCAGCCAAGGGCTTTGACCCTTATAAAATTTGTAAAGACATTCAGCCTATCGCCTTTGAAAACGCAGCCTGGGCCTATGTTGTCGGCGCTGCTATCGCCATCAAAAAAGGCTGTACAAAAGCTGCTGACGCCGCTGAGGCAATCGGCATCGGTCTGCAGGCCTTCTGTATTCCGGGTTCTGTCGCTGATGACCGTAAGGTTGGTATCGGCCACGGTAATCTGGCCGCCATGCTGTTGCGCGAAGAGACAAAATGCTTCGCCTTCCTGGCAGGCCACGAGTCTTTTGCCGCTGCTGAAGGCGCGATCGGTATCGCTAAGTCAGCAAACATTGTTCGTTCAGAGCCACTTCGTGTCATCCTGAACGGCCTGGGCAAGGACGCAGCCATGATCATATCCAGAATCAACGGCTTCACATACGTTCAGACACAGTTTGATTACGCCTCCGGTGCAGTTAATGTCGTAAACGAAATCGCCTATTCTGAAGGCGACCGTGCGAAGGTACGCTGCTATGGTGCTGACGATGTTCGTGAGGGTGTTGCGATCATGCACCTCGAGGGCGTTGACGTATCGATTACTGGTAATTCAACCAACCCGACACGATTCCAGCATCCAACCGCCGGCACATACAAGAAGGAATGCCTCGAACAGGGCAAGAAGTACTTCTCAGTTGCTTCAGGTGGTGGTACAGGACGTACGCTGCATCCGGACAACATGGCCGCAGGTCCTGCTTCTTATGGCATGACTGATACCATGGGCCGTATGCACTCTGACGCTCAGTTCGCAGGATCCTCATCAGTTCCCGCACACGTTGAGATGATGGGCTTCCTCGGCATGGGCAATAACCCGATGGTAGGAGCTACCGTTGCTGTTGCTGTTGCTGTTGAGCAGGCTGGCTGATCATTTAGTAAACATAGTACTTTAAAAGAGGCGGTCCTGATTCTGTCAGGACCGCCTCTTTTTAACTTATCAATTTCATCTATTTATCTTTCTTCGTTGCCTCGGACTTCTCCTGCGGCTGAGTAAGACTTGATAAAATTCTCTCAGACAATAGTATTCTGTTTCTAGCTTCAATACTTAGCTCCAATGCTGCTCTGCGCAGATACTCTCCATCTTCATCAATAGCTTGCTCTTCGGATAGTCGCTTGCCGACTTCTGCCGCAAGCTCTGACAGGTCCTGCTGCTGATACATAAGATAATGCTCATAAATGCCCTTAACCTGGTCAGCCTGTCTTTTATCGGCTAACAACGCCTTGAGATCCTGCATGGACAAGACCTGCTTGAGTGTAGCTATCATGATAAGCAGGGCTACATGGGAATTTGAATACTTCTTGGACTCTGCTCTGGGAATCAGATCATCCTTAATGTAATTATTGATCATAGCGGGGGTCAGCAGCTTATCCTTATCAGGCTTGGCGTAAGCATTGATCTGTCGCTCTATATATGTCTGTACCTGATCCATATAAAGACCAATATCCGGCAGCTTATCCCAGTCAGCCTGCTTGAAATCCTGTATTTCGCTCAGCCATTTGAAGAGCTCTTCATTATTCATCATAAAACACCCCTGTTGTAAATTATCAGATCAGTCGGCCTTTTCCTCTATTATTGCTTTTACCGATTTCTCAAGCTGTCGCCGAGGAACATTCATTTGTCGTCCGCAGCCAAGGCACTTAATATTTATATCAGCACCTACGCGTACTACCTGCCATTCGAATCTGCCGCATGGATGCTGTTTCTTAAGCCGCAGCAACTCCCCTGCCTTGAATTGATAAAGTTCAAATCTCGAAGCCATTTCTCACTCCATTACATTTTATCGCAAATTGTCACTCTGGGATTGCCCCCCAGATCATTATACTGATAAATGTCATTACAACCATAGTCTGCAGCGATCTGACTGATAGCTTCAGCCTGATCGAATCCATGCTCGCAGGCGAATATACCTCCAGGTACAAGCTTACTCTCCAACCGGCTGAATATCTCCCGATAAAAATGAAGCCCATCCACTCCGCCATCAAGGGCCATAAGCGGCTCATTGTCTCTGACCTCCAGCTGCAGACCAGAGATTACACCACTGTTGATATATGGCGGATTAGCTGTAATTAGTTCCCATTTAGACTCTGTATCAGGCCAAATATCAACCTGATGGATTTTGCAGCTATCAGTCAGGCCGTGAAATTCAACATTTCTTCTTGCGAATTCCAGAGCATCACTGCTAATATCTGCCAGGTCCAGTTCAACTGTATGACCAGCTCCAGCTAGCTCCAAGGCCAGTGTAATACCTATACATCCGCTGCCTGTAAATGTGTCCAGCATCCTCAGCTTAGCAGGAAGAATAGAGCTGCGCTTCACAACCTCTTCAATCAAGGTCTCTGTATCTGGTCTTGGAATCAGCACTCCCTGCCCAACCATGAAATCACGACCGTAAAAGCCGGATCTGCCAACAATATATGACGCGGGAACATGATCAGCTCTGAGCCTGATCGATTTCATCATCAACTCATACTGTTGTGGAGTCATTAAATCATCCTGATTAGCAACAAGCTGTGCCAAACCGATATCCAGTATAATGCCGGTCAGATATCTGACCTCATGCAGCGGCTCCTCTATGCCAGCTGAGGACAACAAGGCTGCCGCTTCACGCATATAGTCCCGCCAGCTTATGTTAATCAGACCGCAAGCTATGCTGTTACCAGTTATCTTTGTCATCTTGTGCTGGCAACACTGCCTTCATAGCTGTAATCGCTACCTCCAGCATACTGTCATCTGGATCTGCCGTAGTTAATCGCTGCAGCCATAAGCCAGGAGCAGCTACTGCTCTGGTCAGCCAATTATCAAATCTTCCAGTCCAACGGATTATTTCATAAGCTATACCTGCAATGATCGGGACAAGCGCAAATCTGATCAGCATATTCAGCCAACGGTTTCTCCATCCCATGAAGGCAAATACAATAATACTTACAATAAGAACAGTGAACATAAAAGCGGTGCCGCAGCGTGGGTGAAAACGACTGTGCTTGCGGGCATTTTCAACAGTAAGCTCTTCTCTGGCTTCATAACAGGCAATAGTTTTATGCTCTGCACCATGATACTGCCAGACTCTCTTAATCTCCTTCATGCGTGAAGCCAAAGCCAGATAAGCGATGAAGATCGTTATCCTGATCACACCTTCAATAGCAGTCAATGCCAATGATGTACCACGCTGTGTAACGTCAGCATTCTTGAAGACAAAATCTCTTAAAAGATCAGTAATCAGTCCCGGAAGCAATATAAACAATACTACGCTGAACAAAATGCCAATAATCGCTGATATATATAGCATTAACTCGCTATGCTTCTCAAAAAAAGTGTCTAGCCTGCTCTTCTTCTTAACAGATCCTTCTTCAGTTTCATCTGACGCAGTCTCATCTTCAGCGTATTCAGCCGATTTCAACAAGGCTCTTGTACCTGTAACAAGCTGTCGGAATAATCTTATCGACCCTCTAAAAAAAGGAACATTGGCCATACCTGACCATTTACTCATAGGCAGCTCTTCGATAATGATCTCACCATCCGGTTTACGAACCGCCATAGCCTTTTTCTCTGGACCAATCATCATGAGGCCTTCAATCAAGGCCTGCCCACCAATTGTTGTTTTCTTGCAGGCTGCTTCGCCCGTGTTTTTTTCAGCTCTTATCATAGTATGGTATTTCGGCTGATCATAACCAGCCTCCTCCTGTTAAAACAATATCAGTATAGTCGATTATTTGCTAATCTATACACCTGCAGGAATATATTATCACATTAAAATGTGTTAAGAAAAAGGAGGCTGGTTACTGCCAGCCTCCCATCTGCGAAAATTATTTTCGCTCCATTCTCTTCTTGAACTTGTCAACGCGTCCGCCTGTATCGATCAGCTTCTGTCTTCCTGTATAAAAAGGATGACATTTGGAGCAGATGTCAACAGTCATGTTCTCCTTGACGGACCCTGTTTCGAAGGTCTCGCCACAGGCACAGCGAACTGCTGCCTTAACGTAATTGGGATGAATGCCCTCTTTCATTTCTTATCACCTCTCAAGGGTACGGCGCGTATCTATGCTATTAGCTTTGACACGTATGCCATACCAGATTCCGACTTGCTCAAACGATTCTACATCTTCGCACGATGATTGTCAATAGAGCCAATATCTAAATGATCAAAATTAACAGCCCAGCCAATGAAGTATTAAAGGCTTATATAATACAGATCACGTTATCTCGCAGAACCGTTATTCATAGTGTTTTGATTCTGTTGTCCATTACCTGCTGGTCTATTACCTCTCATAGCCTCAAAAATGCTCTTATCATTGAAGGAGACATTTATCGAGGATATAAAATGCTCATTGTTCTGAGTTTTCAGCAATAGGTTGATGATCGTCTCAGTAACCGCTGAAGTATCCAGCTGGCTGAAGGCCTTTCTGATCGACCAAACCGCGTCAAGCTCCTTCTCTGTCATAAGCAGCTCTTCACGCCTTGTTCCAGAACGATTGATATCTATAGCCGGGAATATGCGTTTCTCAGACAATTTACGATCTAGATAGACCTCCATATTGCCTGTACCTTTGAACTCTTCAAATATAACCTCATCCATACGTGAACCGGTTTCAATCAGTGATGTAGCGATTATTGTCAAGCTGCCGCCATTTTCAATATTTCTCGCAGCACCGAAGAATCTTTTAGGGCCATATAAAGCGCCGGGATCAAGTCCACCGGACAAGGTTCTGCCGGTAGGATTGATAGTCAGGTTATAAGCTCTGGCTAATCGTGTCATACTATCGAGCAGAATAACAACATCCTGCTTAAGCTCGACCAGACGCATAGCTCTCTCAAGAACAAGCTCTGTGACCTTTACATGATTCTCCGGAGTTTTGTCGAAGGTTGAATAAACGACCTCCCCCTTGATGGAGCGCTGCATGTCGGTAACCTCTTCCGGACGCTCGTCGATGAGCAGCACTATCAGCTTAACCTCAGGATTATTAACACTTATAGCGTTCGCTATCTTTTGCAGCAGTATCGTCTTACCAGCCTTAGGCGGAGAAACGATCATACCACGCTGACCTTTTCCAATCGGTGCTGCCAGATCGATTATTCTTGTTGATAATTCATTTCTGGTGGTTTCCAATCTATAACGTTCATCCGGATATATCGGAGTAAGTCGGTCAAATTGCGGCCGGCGAAGCATCTTATCCGGAGGCATGCCATTAACATCCTTAACATAAAGCAGAGCCTGATAACGGTCATTCTCGCGTTGAAGCTTACCCGGACCAGTTATGTAATCACCTGTTTTGAGATTAAACCTTCTAATGTATTGTGGCGGTACATAAATATCCTTGGTGCCCTGTAGATAATTATCTTTTCTTAGGAAGCCATAACCATCTGCCATGATTTCAAGCGTACCTGCAACAGGCTCACCCTGTTCAACAATAGGTCGCTTCTGCTTGTTTATCTGCGCAGCGTTTCGCTGACCATTGGGGTTTGGCTGAACATTTTGCTTATGACCTGTCTGGTCCTGTTGAGGATTTTGATCTGATTGAACAGACTGCTCCTGCTGAGCCTCTTGTACTGTCTGTATGTTCTGATCCTTAAGCTGTACTTGGACTTGCTGTGCTGACTGATCCTGATTCGGGGCTTGGACCGGCTGTGCAGTCTGATCCTGATTAGGGGCTTGGACCGGCTGTGCAGTCTGATTCTTCTGCGTACTTTGATCTTGCTGAGCACTCTGCTCCTGCTTAGTGTCCTGGGTTGGCTGGGCACTCTGCTCCTGATGTTTCTCCTGTGTTGACTGAGCACTCTGCTTCTTTTTACCTACTGTTTGCTTATCAGTGTCAGATCCTTCAGATCGAATAACACTTCTTCTGCCTCGTGTACTTTTCTTAGGTTGATCAGATTTTTGTGAACCGCTTACATCTTCAAGAGATTTCACAGTCTCTGTTTTTTCCCCTTCAGAAGTCTTATCAGTTTTTTTGTTTTCTGAATTTTCTGTTTTTTTATTCACATTATCAGAGGCAACAGATCTAGTTCTTGTACTTCTGGTTTTTGCTGTTGCTTTTGCGGGTCTTCCGCGTGTCTGCCTTGATTCAGCAGTCTTAGGCTTAGGTTCAGCTTGCGCTTCTGTTGGACTTGAATCAGCTTCAGGACTGCCTATCACTGCATCAGGTTTCGCTGTTGCTGCCTCAGGTCTCGCTGTTGCTGCCTCAGGTTTTGCTGTTGCAGCCTCATCAGTCTTGGCAGTTGCTGCTTCGGTCTTAATAGAAGCTTCTTCAGCTTCTACCTTTTTTGCCGATGTTTTTCGCGGCTTCGCCTCAGACTTCACCTGCTTTGTTTTTGTCGATCGCACAGATGAACCAGATGTACTCTTTTTTTCTGTTTTAGTTTTCTTCTCTTCGTTTGGATTTTTTTCAGCTTCACTAAGGAACTTTAGCAATTGATCCTTGGTCATTTTTCGTGCGTTAGTCGCAGTTAATAGACCAGATAATTCCGCAAGCACAACAAGATCAGCCTTGGTCTTGCCTGTAAGATTGGTGGAAGGCATTCGATCACCTCATATTGCCAGATTTCTGGCTTGATTAACAATTTCTCACTATTATAGAAACAATCCTTGAAAATTAGATAATTATCTGTCAACAGAAATAGACATGCCTGATATGCTGCCATTAATTTACGAGAGATACAGAGAATATCTGAAGAATTTAGATAAATCAAGAATTGACTAAATTATAAATACAGAACGGTCAGCCGTCAAGAAGAACAATACTATTATGGTATTCAATTTACGAAAAACTGCCGACGCATAAGACGCCGGCAGCTGAGTTTTTTATATTATTGTTGTCATCTGAATAGTAATTGAGAAATCAGGCGTCGCTTAATGCAGCGAATTTATCCATCATGGCAAGCGCACGTCCGGTTCCAATCGCGACACAGGAAACGGCGTCATCAGCAACAACTACGTCAATACCGATCTTAGCTGAGAGCATTCTGTCCAGACCGTAGAGCAAAGCACCTCCGCCAGTTAAAACTATTCCCCTCTGGCTGATATCAGCCATCAGCTCAGGTGGAGTACGCTCTAACACTGAATGAACTGCTTCAAATATCTGACTTACGGGTTCTTCAAGTGCCTCAAGCATCTCTGTTGATGAAACAGAAATAGTTGCCGGCAGGCCGGTTATAAGATTACGGCCACGAACCTCCATGGTAAGCTCTTCTTCTCTGGGATAGGCACAGCCAATATTAATCTTAAGCTCTTCAGCTGTGCGATCACCGATAAGTATATTGTGCTTACGTCTGACATGCTTAACGATCGCTTCGTCGAAACGGTCACCTGCTACCTTGAGTGAATAGTCAACAACGGGTTGAACAAGAGATATAACAGCTATATCTGTGGTTCCGCCACCAATGTCAACAATCATGCTGCCGCATGCCTTCGCAATATCAATACCTGCTCCTATTGCGGCCGCTATCGGTTCCCTTATCAGAAACACATCCTTGGCACCAGCATGGCGGCAAGCGTCCTCAACAGCCTTTTGCTCGACTGGCGTTATCACACTTGGAACACAAACAACTATTGTCGGTTTAAAATATTTAGCTCTTATTCCTCTGCAGACTCTGCCGATAAAAGCCTTAAGCATTACCTCTGTCACCTTGAAGTCTGAGATAACACCATCACGCAAAGGTCTGATCGCATCAACAATGCCAGGAGTTCTTCCCAGCATAAGGCTGGCACTCTCACCAACTGCCAGAACCTTGCCTGTTTTTGAATTTATCGCGACTACTGACGGCTCTCTTAGTACAACGCCTTTTCCCTTGACATAAATAAGTACTGAAGCTGTTCCCAGATCAATACCGATATCCATTCCTAAACCCATTTACATACCTCTCTTAAACAATCCGCGAGATCCTTATCTTATACAAAAAAGCGCTCTGTTAAACCAAATATGATGAAACCGAGCGGCTTGAGGAAGCAATCCTAGCAAGTATTTGTTGCTCACGCCTTACAATGATACAATATGTTGATGATATAATCAATTATTTCATTGTCAAAAGTCCTTTACGGGAGGTCTGTATCGTGCTTAAGCTTTTGGCTTGTATTTTAATGCTTCTGGATCATGTTGGATTCTATTTTGATTCGATGCTTCCGCCGACATTTGTGATGCTTCTTCGAACTGTGGGAAGGCTCGCTTTCCCGATATTTGCCTGGGGTGTCGCAAGGGGTTATGGCCGGACAAGAAGAGTGCATATATATTTCCTGAGGATGTTGGCTTTTGCCGTTGTATCAGAGTTTATTATTCGTTATGCGAATAGCCTTGCAGGCTATAAGCTTCCTGGAACAAATGTCATGGTCACTTTCGCTTTGTCGATAGTACTCCTGGCAGGATATCAGATGGCTCGTTATTCCTGGCGTGATCTGGTGGCTGGACTCCGACCGGTGACCGCTGCAGACGGAACCGCTCCAATCAAGCCGGTTGCACGATTCAATGTCAGAATCAATCTGGGCGGAATCGAAATGGATCCAAAAATTGGTTTGCCTCTTGGTACATTGATGATTTTTTTAGCCATGCTAGCGGCAATCTGGCTGAAGCCCGACTATGATGTTTATGGAATGCTTACTGTGCTCTTTTTTTATATAGCCATCGATAAGCATGATGAGGCAGATTGGGAAAAACGAATCTGGCGACTTCTGATTCCGCTGAATCTTATTTATATGG
>CAZSLR010000064.1:0-9904 GCA_964607635.1 uncultured Oscillospiraceae bacterium | reverse complement strand
TAATTCATCTGTTTGAGAGCTTCTATCGCTATGGTTATCTTGTATTCGGCGGTGGTCAGGTAGTCGTGCCTGTAATGCATAGTGATCTGGTCGAGCTGCGCCAATATATGACAGCTCAGGAATTTTTAACTGGCTATGGTCTGGTTCAAGGCCTGCCAGGGCCTATGTTCAGCTTCAGCGCCTATGCCGGAGGCATGGCAGCCAGAGGACAGGGCATCTTGTATCAGCTGATTGGCGCAGCTGCCGGTGGAATTGGTATATTCCTGCCCGGTTTGCTTCTGATTTATTTCATTTATCCTGTTTGGGATCGCCTGCGCAGTCTACGCGGTATAAAGATAGCTCTGCGCGGCATCAATGCCGTTGCTGGCGGTATGATAGCGGCAGCTGCCTTAGTCCTGATGCAAAAGAGTGGTTTTACTATTGAAAACATAATCGTGACCACTGTCACAGCCTTACTTCTGCTGACAAGGAAGGTGCCTGCGCCAATTCTTGTAATCCTGGCTATAGCAGCTGGTTTTCTTGTTTGATTGCTTAAGTTGACAACTTAATATTTGGCAATACTGATTCGGTGGCATATGGTATCATATTCGCAACAGCTTTTTGCTGCAATCGTGAAAGGTGGTAATTGATATGCTGCGCGAGATCAAAAAGGTCGTCAGTGGACGTAGAGCGGTCGATGGAGCTGGAGTAAGATTAGTCAGGGTGCTCGGACATGATGATACAACTGATTTTGATCCTTTTCTAATGCTTGACGCTTTTGATTCAACAGACCCGGATGATTATACCAAGGGTTTCCCCTGGCATCCTCACCGTGGTATTGAAACAGTTACCTACTTGATAAGTGGCGATATTGAACATGGTGACAGTCTGGGCAACAGCGGCAGTATCCTGGATGGTGACTGTCAGTGGATGACAGCAGGCTCAGGCATAATTCATCAAGAAATGCCCAAGGCCAGCAAGAGAATGCTGGGTGCTCAGCTTTGGCTTAATTTACCTGCTGAAAACAAAATGACTGAACCCGCTTATGGCGATATTCTCAGCTCCGACATCCCAAAAATCGAAAGCAATGGCTGTACAGTTCGTGTTCTGTCGGGCAATTACGACAATATTAATGGTGCTTTTGAGGCCAGGTATGTCAAGGCAACATATCTTGACGTAACCCTCGAGCCTGGGGTAGAGTGGTCTTTCACCAATAGTGAAGAAGAAAACCTGTTCATCTATATTTTTAATGGCGAGGCAGCTTTCGGCTCAGATATAGACGAAGCCGGTAACGATAAAATGACAGAAGCCAGACAGGCAGTTCTGTTTACAGCCGGCAGTCTTTTCAGAGCAAGAGCAGGGGAAGACGGTATACGCTTCATTCTTCTGTCAGCCAGACCTCTCAAAGAACCAATTGCCTGGGGCGGACCAATCGTAATGAATACAAGACAGGAGCTTAATCAAGCCTTCCAGGAGCTGGAAGCAGGTACATTCATCAAACAACGGTAATTGGTGATGATGCATAAACGACACGTATGCATAAACGACACGTAATGGAGTAAGCAGTTGTGAACATCGTTATAGTAGGTGCCGGCAAGGTCGGCGAAGAGCTGACTAGGTCATTAGCCAAAGAGAAGCATGATGTCGTCCTGATCGAGAAGGACGGCAGGAAGCTAAATCAGCTTATAAGCATGGCCGATATCAACGGTATACATGGCAATGGCGCGATTTATAAAACTCAATTGGAAGCAGGCGTCGAGCATTGTGATGTGTTTATCGCGGTCACACACAGTGATGAGACTAACATTATCGCGGCCATTACAGCCCGCAAGGCTGGCGCTGTGAAAACTATAGCACGTGTACGTGATCCCGAGTTTTCACTTCAGATGGGCTTCGTTCGTGAGACCCTGGGCATAACTCTAATGATCAATCCTGAGCTGGAAGCGGCCACAGATATCGCCAGAATACTGCAATTCCCCTTTGTTCTGGATGTTGAGCAGTTTCTCAACGGACGTGTAAATATAATCGAGGTCAGACTCAATCGTGATAGTAATCTTATTGGGCAGTCACTCAGCCAGATCAAGGCATCTGGCCACAATATACTTGTCTGTATTATTCAACGTGGTGAGGAAATAATAATTCCAAGAGGTGATGCCATCCTACAGGAGGGTGATTTGATTCATGTAACCGGCAATACAGAGGATCTCATGCGTCTGTTTGCCTCCGATAAAAGCTCACGCCAGCGACTTACCTCTGCTCTGATTATCGGTGGCGGCAGAATTACACATTATCTCCTGCCTATGCTGCTGAAAATGCGTATGCGCGTTAAGGTTATCGAAGTGGAACCGGAATCAGCGGATATTCTGGCGGCAGATTTCCCTGAGGTTGAAATAGTATGCGGCGATGGCACCAACCAGAGCTTCCTGCGCGAGGAACGTATGTCCAGTTATGACACCGTCATATCACTTACAGGCATTGATGAAGAAAACCTTCTGCTTTCACTCTTCGCCAAACAGCAGGGAGTTCCGAAAGTTATTACAAAGGTCAATCGTACTGATTTGCTTAAGGTTATTGATTGCTCCAATCTCGGATCTATCATTACACCGAGGCGCTTGGTCGCGGATAATATCATTCGTTTTGTCAGAGCGATGGAGAATTCACAGGCATCAAATGTTGAGGCCTTATACCGACTTGTAGACAACAGAGTAGAAACTCTCCTCTTCCATGTCACTTATGATAGTAAGGCACTCCGCATCCCACTAATGGATATTAAGCTTAAGTCAGGTCTCCTGATAGCATTTATAGTTCGAAAAGGCAAGCTTATATTCCCGGGAGGTCGTGATACGATCTTGCCTGATGATCGCGTCGCTGTCGTTACAACACAGGAAAACATAAGTGATATCGACGATATAT
Organism: uncultured Oscillospiraceae bacterium; assembly: GCA_964607635.1. Classification (GTDB taxonomy): domain Bacteria; phylum Bacillota; class Clostridia; order Saccharofermentanales; family UBA5734; genus JAAYFZ01. The sequence goes on along the minus strand of CAZSLR010000064.1, from coordinate 7,012 downwards.
TGCTCGACAATTGATAAGGATAGACAAGCATGAATTATTCAATCGTTAGATTCATTCTGGGCAGAACACTACTGATAGAGGCGGCACTTCTCTGTACGCCACTTATGGTGGCGATAATCTATCAGGAGGGTCTTGCTGATATTGGAGCCTTTATTATCACAATAATCAGTGTCTTCGCTGCAGGCGCTTTGATGAGCTTCCGCAAACCCAAAAACACCGATTTTTATGCTCGCGAAGGCTTCATGATGGTTACACTGACCTGGTTTTTTCTCTCATTATTTGGGGCAATGCCATTTCTGATAAGCGGTTCAATCGCAAATCCTGTCGATGCTTTCTTCGAAACAGTCAGCGGATTCACAACTACCGGCGCAAGTATACTTAACGATGTTGAATCGCTTCCACGATCAATGTTGTTCTGGCGAAGCTTGACTCACCTAATCGGCGGCATGGGCGTGCTGGTTTTCGCATTAGCTATCCTGCCAAAAGTCGAATCAGAGGCAGTTCATATCATGCGTGCCGAGGTGCCTGGTCCTACCTTCGGCAAGCTTATGGCTAGAGTCAGTCAGACGGCACGTATTCTCTATAAAATATATCTCGTAATGACTGGCGTTTTAGTTCTTATTCTGATCGTTTTCGGCATGCCTGTATTTGATTCATTTATCCATGCCTTCGGAGCCGCAGGTACAGGCGGCTTCAGTATGTACAACACTTCTATTGCCCACTATGGCAAACCGGCTCTTGAGATTATTCTTGGCATCGCGATGATTATGTTTGGTGTAAATTTTTATTTGTATTACCTGATAATGCTGCGTCAGGTAAAAACGGCACTTAAGAACGAGGAGCTGCGCTGGTACTTGTTGATAATTTTGGTATCGGTGATTTTGATATGTTTGATCGTGCTTCCTGATTATGACAACATAGCAACATTGATCAGGGATGTTTTCTTCACAGCATCATCTCTGATCAGCACAACTGGTTATGGCACTGCAGACTTCGCTAACTGGCCGATGGCAGCACATATTGTACTGCTCTTCCTGATGTTCTGCGGTAGTATGGCCGGTTCAACGGGCGGCGGCATCAAGGTATCAAGAATAGCTATTCTCATGAAAACAGTACTGCAGGATGTTCGTCATGCTATCAGTCCTAACAGACGTCTGGTAGTCAACTTCGAGGGCAAGCCGTTAAGTAACGGCCTGCAGCAAAGTGTTACTGTTTATTTTTCGACCTACATTGTTTTCTTCGCCTTCTGCCTCTTGACGGTCAGCTTCGATTCACCTACCTTCATAACAGCCTTCAGCGCGGTAGCGGCGACATTTAATAACATTGGTCCAGGCATGGACGCAGTAGGTCCAACCTCCAATTACTCTGATTTTAACAACTGGTCAAAACTGATTTTATCTTTGGCAATGGTTGCCGGAAGATTGGAGATCTATCCTGTACTTGTTCTATTATCGCCTAAAACCTGGCGCAAGCTCTGATTATTCAGAAGCGGCCTGATCAATAGCATGTCTCATACTGCTAATAAAATTCCGTACCGGCTCAATCGCGTTTCGCCCATGCTCTGCGATAATACGTACAATTGCACTGCCAACAATAACACCATCAGCCAGCTTCGACATGGCTGCAGCCTGCTCAGGTGTAGATACTCCGAAACCAACTGCACAAGGTGTATTCGTAACTGATCTGACCTTGCTGATCATTCCGGCAATATCTGTATTAATACTGCCGCGAACACCAGTGACACCGAGAGATGAAACACAATAGACGAAGCCTTCCGACTCTCGTGCGATCGCGAAGATCCGCTCATCAGAGGTTGGAGATATCAAGGAAACTAGTTCAACTCCATACCTTGTACATTCCTCTGTCAGCTCATCCTTCTCTTCAAACGGCATATCAGGTACGATGATTCCTGCGATACCCGTTTCTGCGCAGCGTTTCAGAAATCGTTCCTTGCCGTATGTGTAAATCGGATTGATATAAGTCATAAAAAGCAAAGGAACACTGACTCGCGAGCTTATCTCAGAAACCATTTCAAACAGTTTATCTGTTGTGCAGCCAGCAGCAAGCGCTCTCTCATCGGCGGCCTGAATAATTGGGCCCTCCGCGATCGGATCCGAAAATGGGATGCCGATCTCTATCAAATCAGCTCCCGCTTCTGCTATAGCTTCAATTAATCTGGCTGTTGTCTCGATATCAGGATCACCACCGGTTATAAAAGCGATAAAAGCCTTTCTCTTTGCAAAAGCAGCACTTATCTTACTCATAAAGCTTAATCCCCCTATATCTGGCGATGGCCGCAACGTCCTTGTCGCCGCGGCCAGAAAGCGTAACAACGATTTGCTGATCTCTGTTCATCTGAGGGGCCAGCTTCCTTACGTATGCTATGGCATGAGCACTCTCAATCGCAGGTATAATGCCCTCTGTCCGCGACAGATACTCAAATGCGGATACTGCTTCATCGTCAGTAACAGCAACATATTCCGCGCGGGCAACATCATGCAGCCAGGCATGTTCCGGGCCTATGCCTGGATAGTCAAGACCAGCTGAAATCGAATAGACCGGTGCGATCTGGCCATATTCATCCTGGCAGAAGTATGATTTCATACCATGAAAAATACCGACAGAACCATTTGCGATTGTAGCCGCGTTTTTATCAGTGTCGACACCATGACCGGCTGCCTCGCAGCCAACCAGTCGCACCTTTTTATCATTGATAAATTCATAGAAGCTGCCGATCGCGTTGCTGCCGCCGCCGACACAAGCGAGGACAGCATCTGGCAGACGTCCGGTCTCTTTTATAATCTGCTGTCTGATCTCCTCACCGATTATCTTCTGAAAATCTCTGACGATCGTCGGAAAGGGATGCGGCCCCATAACGGATCCAAGTACATAATGGGTGTCATCCATACGCGATACCCATTCCCGCATTGTTTCATTAACAGCGTCCTTCAGAGTCATTGTACCGCTGCTTACAGGGTGAACCTTGGCACCAAGCAGCTCCATTCGATAGACATTGAGTGCCTGACGCTCGGTATCCTCTTTGCCCATGAATATCTCGCATTCGAGTCCCATAAGAGCCGCCGCGGTAGCGGTCGCCACGCCATGCTGACCTGCACCGGTTTCAGCGATAACTCTGGTTTTGCCCATTTTTTTTGCCAATAAGACCTGACCAAGCACATTATTGATCTTATGAGAGCCAGTGTGATTTAAGTCCTCCCGCTTGAGATAGATTCGCGCTCCGCCCAGATCTTCAGTCATTTTCTCAGCATAATACAGAAGCGACGGTCGACCGGCATATTTTTTCAGCAGACAGTCAAGCTCAGCACAAAAATCAGGATCCTGTTTGAAAAAGTCATAGGCCTGTTCCAACTCTTGAATCGCCTGCATTAATGTTTCCGGGATGTACTGGCCGCCATAGCTGCCAAATCTGCCTTTTTTCATAATCAACTACCTCATTCCACCAACATAAATGAACCTTTTATTCGCATGTATAATTCTAATGCTTCTCAAGCTTTCGAAGCCCCAGGAACAACAAAAAAGCCCTTGTCCTGATCACTGATCACTCATAGGACAAAAGCTATAACTTCTGCGGTACCACCTAAATTGACGCTGTCGCGCCCACTCACTCTACGTACTATATACAATACGCGTTCCGCTGATAACGGGCGGATATCCCGTCGGGCATTACTTGGTCTGCTTGACCTTTCCTCCCGCCTTTGTGAGTCCATTCCATGTTTCACGATCTGCCGCTTCGCACCAAACGCGGCTCTCTGTGTGACCTGCAGCAAACATGTACTCTTCTCAGTCAACAGTTTAGGGTTTTTTCAATTTCCCTGATGTTAGCATAGAATTTTTGCAAAAGCAAGCAAGACAACCGGCAATAATGATAAAATTAGTAAGACATATCTGCGAAAGGAGCAGACACCAAATGAGAAAAAGCAATCATCATCTGGCAAGAGCTCTGATATATTTTGCTCTGCTGATAGCAATTGGAATAATTGGTTATTCCATACTATTACGGGTCAATTTGGTTGATGCCGCTTACATGACGATAATTACCATTTCGACCGTAGCTTACAAGGAAGTGGCTGATATGAACGCTGCTTCTAAGATATTTTCGATCATGATAATTTTTGGCGGCATCGCATTAGTAGGTTATACACTGACTAATCTGGTCGAATTTGTTGCCGGCGGACAATTTCAGGATAATTGGAGGTTAAGACGAATGGAAAACAAAATAGAGGCCTTGAAGGATCATTATATAATCTGCGGCGCCGGTGAAACCGGTCAAAACGTAGCAGCACAGCTGGAAATGAGCGGAGAAGCTTTTGTCATCATCGATAACAGAGAAGAAAAAATCAAGGAGCTGAGAGATAGAGGTTATCTTGTAATACATGGCGAACCGACTCAGGAGACTGCGCTCAAGCAGGCACAGATCAGCAGGGCAAAAGGGCTGGTTAGCGCTTTGACAGCAGATGCTGATAATATTTACGTCGTTCTTACAGCTCGATTTCTTAATAAGGATCTCTATATAGTCGCACGTGCCATCGAGCCGCATGCTCAAGAAAAGCTCACGATGGCAGGCGCGAATAGAACAGTATCACCAAATGCTATCGGCGGCAGAAGGATGGCTGCAATGATGACCAAACCCTCGATCTTCTCATTTTTGGATATCATAACCTATGCCGGAGAGGATGTTCTTAATCTTGAAGAGGTATCGGTTAAGCCAGATAGCGAAATCACAAGTCTTAAACTCAGAGAAGCAAAAATCCCGGAAAAAACAGGATTAATAATAATGGCGCTCAAGAAAAGGCCCGGAAAAATGATTTTTAATCCAGGCCCTGATGAGATCCTTGAAGTCGGAGACTCTATGATTGTGTTAGGCACCGCTGACAAGATCAAGCTCTTGAACGATATAGCTAATACTAAGACTTGACCGAACTACTCACCACAGCCGCAGCCGGCGCTGCCTTTGGTACGATTTTTGACACTTCAGCGGCATTTTGCTTGATTGGTGCGGCATTCTCAGGCTTCTTCGCGCTAGTTTCCTCAGAAGCAACTGATACCTTACCGCTGATAACAGCACCCTTCGCGATCTCCAGCGAACCGGCAAAGATGTCACCATTGATTTTTGAATTCTGCATTATTTTTAGATTTCCATGAACTCGCATATCGCCAATGACATTGCCGTTTATCACAGCTGATTCAGCCTCTAAATTGCCATTAAGTTTCGAGCTCTCTTCAAGTGTCGCTGTGTACTTCATTCTTAAATCACCCTTGATAGAAGCGCCCTTGATCTCAATTGACATAGCAGTTACATTACCTTCTATCTCACCAGTCAGACGAACGGTTTCCTCACAAAGTATATTGCCCTTCACCTTGCCCTTGACTATCAGCGGTGATTTCGTGACTATAGCGCCATGAATTTGTGTTTCTGCTGTTATAACGGCCGGCTCTGAATTCTGTTTGCCAACAGCTGTAGTACTCTCTGTTTGTGAATTCCGCAATTTATCATCCGCTTGAGAACTAGATTTCTGGCCTTCGGGTTTCGCAGCTTCAGTTAAACTATTATTCTGAACTGCCTGATTAGTTGTCAGAAGCTGATCTCCTGAGTCTTCCATTCCAACTGTTGTTTCAGCCTTGGCTCCTGATCCGCTTAGCTCATTGATAGCCTGCTTGAAATTTGCTCTTAAAGACATTTTTCCCTCCCTGGCATTGATGAAGCCCTCTTCATTCTTCTCTTTGTTTTGTTTACCTGCTTATTATCACCATTATTATTGCTACGTGAATATATCTGTTCATGGCAGTGCGAATCTGATTGGCTCGACCGAAGTATCGAGCTTATCAAATTCATATCCTCGTGCCATTAGCTCCTCAATTAATTGTGGCAGTGCGGCAGCTGTCTGAGTTCTTGCGCCTGAATCATGTGCAAGAACTATCAGCTGATGCTGATCAGCTGTTCTAAGAACATTGGCGACAATTCTCGCCGCGTTGGGATGTGGCTCCATGGCATCATCGGCTGAGCTGTTCCAGTCATAATAGCGGAAGCCTCTGGCAGTCATGGCCTCGATAATTTCAGAGGCAGCGCGATTGTTGTATTTACTTCTGCTGCCGCCAACAAAACGAAATATCTGAGGCTTGATGCCAGTTGATTCATAAACATATTTGAAATTGTCATACATGTCAGTAAGGTACTCCTCAACTGACGAATACATTTTTTCAGGATCATGTGAACCAGAGTGCATGCCGATACTATGACCGCGATCAGCAGCTTCACGCAGTGCATTTAGCTCGAATTCATTTCTACGGCTAACAACAAAAAACGTTGCCTTGATATTATACTGATCAAGTGTATCAAGAATGTTCATGGTCACATGCGATGGTCCATCATCAAATGTCAGATAGGCGGTTTTGTTAACAGGCACTTTGGATTCATCAGGCATTGGCAGCCAGAAATCGGGCAGAAAATTAAAAACCGGAGTGGCATCTTGATCGTCAGAATTCTGATGGAGCTGATCGATCACCTCCTGATTGTTGTTCATATCTACGATTGATGTTTCATATTGCAGCGATTCGGAACCAATGTGATCGATGCTGCCGCTTTGTTGTCCCAGACTTATATCAGCATCTAGCGCCGCAGCCGACTCTAGCTGCTCTATTCTGGCCTCTAGTTCCCGAATTTGTTCAGCTGAGTTCATGTGATATATAACAAACCAGGCAGTAACTGAAATTAGCAGAACTAAACTGATCGGCAGAATCAGAAGACTTGCCTTGATCATTGATTTGAAAAACTCTACGCTGCCAAATTTCATGCTTACCTCAGATCATAATGTAAATAAGTTGATCAGCTTTATCAGAAAAGCCTGATGATGACTGTCATGTTACGATTTGTTCACCATATACAACTATAATTAATCTATCGGACATAATGTCCGTTTACTGAAATGCTTAATACGTGGTATTATAGCAAATTTTTATACATATCTGTGTCGATTTAAGATATTCATATGTT
>CAZSLR010000063.1:0-10148 GCA_964607635.1 uncultured Oscillospiraceae bacterium | reverse complement strand
CTATTGGCATATTGGCCAGATGCTCTTCCTTGCCTGATTTTGTCAGCCAAACCTGTATAGCAGTTACTGTCCTGAAAATCTATCTGCAAATACTCGATTCTACTCTCAAGCGAAAGCCAGCATTCTTCACGAAACCGTCTGCTGGCATACTTGGCAACAGAATCTCTCATCTCCTGACGAAAACTCTCGGTCGACTTATCCCGCCTGCCAATCGCAAGTACCGCAAAATCATCCGGCAAAAACCCTTGAAAATGAAGCTGATAAAGCGCCGGCATCAGCTTGCGATGCGTAAGGTCTCCTGTAGCACCAAATATAGTCATCAGACAACCTGGGATCTTCATGATGATATCCTCCTGTTCTCATCCATTATATTAAGCGATTTTTGACAGTACAAGGCCAAATGTAACAGTCTTGCAATCATCTGTAAGGCTTATTTAATTTGACTGAGTCACAGCACAATGTTATAAGCGTTAGTAGACAGCCTGCAGGGGGATACAAAATGTCAGAAAACAATCGCAGTTATAAGCATAAAACGATTCTCCAACAGAGCAATGATCTGCCTGATCCTTTAACTGGTCTTGCCAGCAGGCCGATGCTGATGCATAGACTTAAAAATTTTGATGATCAATCACTATTCCCTTTGACTATCGCTCTTGCTGACGCTAATGGCTTCAAGCAGCTTAATGATGCATTTGGTTATGAATACGGCGATTTGCTGCTCTGTCAGGCAGCCGAGATAATCAAGTCACAGTGTCGCCTTAACGATCTGGCCGCAAGAAGCGGCGGAGACGAGTTCGCGATCATCATGACATCTACTGATAAAGCGGGAGCCGAAGATCGAATTATCGTTCTGCAGCTGCTGCTGGCTGCAGCGGAATATCAGGCAGCAGGCCTATCTTTCTGTTTTGGTCGTGCTACAGCCGAAGCCTTTGGCTCAGAAGCAAATATAGTCAGACTTCTTAAGCAGGCAGAGGATGATCTCTATCATCAAAAGATACTTGAGAGCCCCGGAATCAGAGGACGAAAAATACATACTATTGTTCAGACACTAAATGAAACTCATCCGCGCGAGGAGAAGCATTCAAGACGCGTTGGCTGGCTCTGTGAGCAGCTTGGCAGAGCAGCCGGACTTGGCGAGAGCCAGGCAAGAGAGCTAAGGGCAGCCGGCATGATGCACGACATCGGGAAAATCGCGATCAGCGATACTGTTCTTGATAAATGCGGGCCGCTCAACACATCGGAAAAAGAACGTGTTAAAAGGCATCCAGAGATAGGCTTCAGAATTCTGGGAACAGTATATGGCGCTGGTTGTCTGGCAGAGAGTGTGCTTAGTCATCACGAGCGCTGGGATGGCGGCGGCTATCCCCGCCAGCTGGCTGGCGAGTCAATACCTCTCGGTGCCCGGATAGTCGCCATTGCCGATAGCTATGATGCAATTACCAGTGACCGCCCCTATCGCAAGGCAGCAACACCTGTCTATGCACGTCATGAAATTATGAAAAACGCAGGCAGCCAATTTGATCCCAAATTGGCCGCCATTTTCGTCGAAAACTCAAGCAGCTGGAGCTGATAGTCAGTCATGTATACGGAAATGAACACGATATGCGTTCAGGCATTTCGTGATGACCTGACGTGCTGTGTCAGCGCACTCCACCTCCTGCATGCTTGTTTCTGTGTGCTCGAGTGATTTGTAAACCGAGAAGAAATGTTGAATCTCAGAAAAAACATGCGGCGGCAAGTCGCTGATATCGCTCCAGTGGTTCATCTGTGGTTCTTCAAATGGAATAGCGATGATCTTCTCATCAAGCTCATCATCATCAGTCATTGAAAACACCCCGATTGGGTAACACTCTACCAGACACATCGGTTGCAGATTTTCCGTACAAAGCACCAGTACATCAAGAGGATCACCATCATCCGCCAATGTTCTTGGTATAAATCCATAGTTAGCAGGATAATGCGTAGAAGTATAAAGTATCCTGTCCAGCTTCAGCATACCAGTAGCCTTGTCCAGCTCATATTTTTGTTTACCGCCCTTGGGAATCTCGATAACAGCCATAAATTTTTCAGGCTTGATCCTCAAATCGGATATATCGTGCCAAATATTCATTTTGCTCCTCCTCGCAATTTGCTTATTCCATCATTACGGCCAGAGTATTTTGTCAGCCTTCAACTGCCTATCCAGCATTATTTCAAGAGTGCTTATTTCGCCGACCAGCATCTGACAGGACAGTCCAAGTTGCTTAAGACTTAAATTGCAGGCCAGCAGCTCGCAGCCCTTCTTCTCAAGACTGGACAACAGCTCCAAGGCCTTGCTCACTTCAGTCAGAAGTCTGACGCCTGTATTATAAAAAAGTATTGAATGCGGCGGCAACGGCAATTGAAGCAAAGCTTCCAGATATGGCACCAGCAATCTTCTACCGACATTATGATCTCCTGATCCAACCTGATCCTGTCGGAAAACAACAACCAGCAGGCCGTTCTTGTCATTTCTTTCAGATAGTCTGGTCTGAGGCATAAAACTGGCTTGTTCCGCCGGGATAGTTATTTCCTGTGCAGCTTTCAGCATAATTCTTCCCCTCAGCCTATTCAATATCTCTGCTTCCTGTCAGGTCACGAATCGATCGGGGCAGAGCATCCTTGCTATCCTTCCAATCTGCTGTCGCGTTTCTATAATCAAACTTAAGCGTAAACCATTCCACATCCGTCCGCAGCTTATCCATCGCTGTTTTTTGCTGCGGTACAAGCACCTCAAGAAACTGTGCAGCTTCATCTTGATTAAGCCTGCTGGCAGCAGATTTCAGAAGTTCTGCCAAATGAGGCAGGCAATACCCCTTTTTAGCGGCAAAATGCTGACGAAATGCCGGATCTTGAAAAAACTGGTAAAAAATAACCTCGATATACCTGTCCATCGTATAGGTTATACGGTCGCATATCAGACAGCTGTCCACCCTGCTTCTAACTTTTGCAGCGGTGTTCTCAATCTTTTGCTTATATGTCTTATCCTTACCGGAAAACATACCTTTGCGTTTGCTAGGTATAATTGAATCAAGTATAGGTTTCAGCTCCTCAAACACATCGTCAATATGTGTGTGAAGCACCAGACCCAGCCCGAGACGATTCTCTTCTGTCTGATAGAGACGCCGCCAATGATCACTACAGAACCCCTTCTCGTTTGTTTTTACGCGAACATCAGGCTCCATCATAGCAGGACCAAGGTAATATGCCAGCAAATTTTTTTCGGTAGTCCGCTCCAGATCACAGAGCGGACATGCCGCATCAGACAAATAGGCATCATGAACAGGAATCGTGTATATTTTCTCCTTCACATAAACCTCCAGATTATCGTAAACCCTTGTTTTCAGCTGCTGTGAACTACTCTTCTTGCCTTAACATTTACAGCCATAACATTAACTGATGTATATTCCTCTACCAACTGACTTACACGGCGCTGAACATCTTGAAGCACAGCCTGCGCGTTGAATCCATAATATATCGCCAATTCAAGAGTAAATACCGCACCATACACTTCTGTCGATGTCTTGAAGCCAACCAGACCAGCTACACCCTTGATACGCCTGAGAATAAGTTCAATCATCATTCTCATCGCCTCATCCGAAATTGAGTAGCTGCCCAAGCCTGAGAAAGTAGGCCTGACTACTGTTCTTTCAGAATCAGGAACAACAGGGGCTATACCTCTCTCCCGATCGAGTCGTCTCCGTAACTTGGAAATAGGATCAGCAAAATATCCTGAGAACTCGTGCTTAATCTCCATACTCGGGACGGGAATCGTGTGTTTACCCTCTGTCATTCTGGTCTGCTTAGCCTGGCGCATCTCCTCTTCGGTGGAGATATCCTCAATCCTGATCAGCATTGCCGGGGGAGGCAGCCACAGATTATTACAAATTTTTGTCAACATACCATCAGATGTACCAAGTATCATCAGAGCTGCCGGCTTATGCTCAGCAAGAGCACGTCTCATTACCGCGGCCCTGGTTTCGTCAGCAAAAAGTGCCTGTCTGACAGATTCAAGCTTGGATGAAGCTTTTTTAGCTGACGACCCTGCCACGATGCGGCTGCCATTGATAAGAAGACCATCGTCAATCAACCAGTGAATTTGATTCTGACGTGCGACAGATACTGCCCTGGTGCTCTTGCCTGTGCCGCTTGGTCCAATAAACGCAATTACCGCTATATGTGATAATGCATCCTTTAGGTTTTCACGTAATTTCTCATCATTGATCTGAACCCTTTCTGTAACAGTTCGATTAACTGCCTCAGAAATTCTCCCAAGCGTGCGAAGAGGACCTGTCTGGTCCACGGAAGAGCCGGTATCAGGTACAATAGTTTTCTCGTTTGACTGCTTCTTTTTCTTATCAAAAAGCGCCATCGACAATCAGCCTCACAGAGATCTCAGTCTCTCTCCCAATTATGGAACACTTCCTGGACATCGTCCAGCTCTTCCATCCGGTCAATCATCTTCTCCATTTTCTCAACCATATCACTATCCTCAAGCTTTGCCCAGACTGTGGGAACAGGTCCAACAGAAGCATCAGCAAATTCATAGCGCTGCTTCTCGAGCTGACCTCTAATTTCTGCAAAATCTTCGGGCGATGTTGTAATTTCGAACGACTCCTCTTCCGCTGCGAAATCTTCAGCACCGGCTTCTAGAGCGTCCATCATAACATTTTCCTCATCTAGCTCGGGAAAATCTTCACGAGAAATAATTAATGATCCCTTCTCTTCAAATTGAAAGGAAACGCATCCGTTCGTACCCATATTCCCGCCAAACTTGTCAAAGAGGTGCCGAATATCTCCAGCAGTACGATTGCGGTTATCAGTTAGCGTTCTAACCATAACAGCGATTCCACCTGGTCCATAGCCTTCATAAATAATTTCTTCAAAATTCTCAGTATCATTGGCTCCCGATGCCTTCTTAATGCTTCGCAAAATATTGTCATTAGGCATATTATTGGCTTTTGCCTTGGCGATTACATCCTTCAGCCTGCTGTTGCCCTCAGGATCTGCTCCGCCTTGCTTGACAGCTACTTGGATTTCCCTGCCCAGCTTAGTAAATATAGCTCCACGCTGAGCATCGGCAGCGCCTTTTTTTCTCTTTATATTATTCCATTTTGAATGACCTGACATATTAAATCCTCCGGATATTTGTTATAAATAATTACTTGATTTGTGAGACTAGCTAATTTATCATGCATTAATTTCATAATAGCAGAATAAATCGTATTTGTGACTTGATCCACACAGGCATTCTTATCTATGTCAGAGGTGGAGGGTCAGGCGGTGGCAGTGGAATATATGTACTACCTGCCTCTTCGATCAGAGCGGCGCCTGCTGTCTGATCTGTGCATATCTCAATCAATCTATCTGCTCTGGCAGGCTCAGCGCCCACCGTAAGCTCTACGTCCATCGCAAACTCTTCCTCACCCAGCCAGAAACCTTCCTGCTCCAGATGGAATCTGAGGCGATCATAGTCAGTATATGGCACTACCACGCGATATCTACAGCTCATCTGCATCTTTACAGGGATCGCCGCCTCCAAAGCAAGAGAACCGGCACGGCTGTAGGCCCTAACAAGGCCACCAGCACCAAGAAGCACTCCGCCAAAATAGCGGACAACAACCAGACCGGCATTTTCAATGCCACTTTTACGAAGAACATCAAGTACAGGTATCCCTGCTGTCCCTTGTGGTTCACCGTCATCTGAATAGCGCTGAAGCTGACGTTCACCTCCAAGCAGCCAGGCATAGACATGATGAGTGGCATCCGGGTACAAAGCACGGATGCCACTTACAAAATCTATAGCCTCCAGTTCATCAGCCAGCGGCTGACAAAAACCAATAAAAGTTGAACGCCTCTCTTCTAATTCTATTCGCGCCTTGCGGCTGACTGTAAGATAAGAGGTTCGCATTAATTCTTCAGACAAGCTCCTTATATTTCTGATATGAAAGCATAAGCAAGGATTTATCCTGGCTGTATGTAACCTTCTCTATCGCTTCCTCAACAGTAAAGAAGCCGCCCTCCGAGAAGCTCTGGGCTTCATTTGGTATGACATTATCCTGATCTGTTGTCATGATATACCAAACGATCTTGTTGGCGACAGGCCGCTGTCTGGAAATTGAATAAAACTCATAATTGGTTCTGCCTGCAGCTGATATTATTCTTGCCTTGACACCTGCCTCAACAAGAACTCTTTTAACTGCCACCTCGTCAGGGAAATCACCAGTGCGCATTACACCCTTCGGGAAAACCCACTCATGCTTCTCATTCATCAATAGCAAAACCTTATCATTGTTGAAAACAACGCCACCCGCACAATTTCGTACCAGCATAGTCATTACCCCTTTCACATATCAAGATCCGGTCAAGTTGTCAAAATACTCACATCCGGTTTACCTTATTCTAACACAAAAACCGCACAGCGAACTGTACGGCTCTGTAGCCTCAGCTTATTTTACAGTCAGCCTTTCCTGACCACCCATCCAGGGACGCAGCACCTCTGGTATGATCACACTGCCATCAGCCTGCTGATAGTGCTCGACTATGGCCGGCAGGATCCTGCTGGTCGCAAGCCCGGAAGCGTTAAGAGTATGTACAAACTCAGTCTTGCCAGAGGACTGGCGGCGGAACCGCATATTGCCTCTTCTTGCCTGATAATCGCCGGCGTTAGAAGCCGAGCTTACCTCTTTGTAATCATTCATGCTCGGAATCCAGACCTCGATATCATAGGTTTTTGTCATAGAAGCGCTGCAGTCGCCGGCCGCGAGCTTACTGATTCTATGATGCAGACCGAGACCTTCTACCAGAGCCGCAGCCTTGCCGACTAATTCTTCGAGAGCAGCGTCAGACTGTTCAGGAACTGTATATTGGAACATCTCTATTTTGTTGAACTGATGACCTCTGATCATGCCACGCTCTTCCGCACGATAGCTGCCGGCTTCCTTGCGATAACAAGGAGTGTATGCAAAATATTTATAAGGAAGCTCGGCCTCGTTCAGAATCTCATCACGATGCATATTGACCAGAGCGGTCTCCGCTGTTGGAAGAATAAAGTGTGTGAATCCCTCACCGTCGTCACGGCGAAGCTGGAAAACATCATCCTTAAACTTGGGGAACTGACCAGCGGTATAGCCACATTGATATGTCAAAATATGCGGAGGCAGCAGCATTTCATAGCCATCCTTGAGATGCTCCTGCATGAAATAATTAAGCAGAGCCCATTCAAGTCTTGCTCCATCCTGCCTGTAGACCCAGAAGCCGCTGCCACCAAGCTTAGCACCACGTGTATAGTCAATAATACCAAGGTTCTCTACCAGATCCACATGATGCTTCGGTTCAAAATCAAACTCTGGCTTGCTGCCGAAGACCTTGATGACCGCGTTGTTCTCTTTGCCGCCAGCCACAACATCGTCTGCCGGCAGATTAGGCAGGGAATCCAGAAATTCCTGCTGTCTGGAACTAAGCTCAGCAAGCTGTTCATCGATCTGGCGGGTCTGGTCAGAAACCTGCTTCATTCTGGCCATGATCTCAGTTGTATCAAGACCATCCTTCTTGAGACGTGGTATCTCAGCTGATGCCTTATTCTTCTCAGCCTTGAGCTGTTCAGTTTCCTGAATAAGTCTGCGTCTCTCGGCATCAATTTCAATGAATTCGGTGAAATCAGCCTCGAAGCCTTTTCTCGCCAAGCGCTCACGCACCAGTTCAGGGTTCTGTCTGATCAGGTTAATATCAAGCATTTTCTTCCTCCTGTAGTTGAGTCACTCAAAATATAGTAAATTTCTCCAATCCGGTCAATAGAAAAACCGGTTTAAACGCCCACAATTCTACATTCAACTAGAAATGAAAACCAGGCATTTTCAGCCGAGAATATTTTCCGGGTTCAGCGCCTGTAAACATTCCGGCACAAATAGGCCGTCACGCCTTATCAGCTCACCGTCAAACCAAACCTCTCCTCCACCATATTCAGGTCTTTGTATTTGAATCAGGTCCCAATGCAGAGAGGATTTGTTGCCATTATCAGCCTTGGCATATGCTCTACCAGGTGTTAAATGAATAGAACCGGTTATCTTCTCGTCAAACAAAGTACTGCCCATAGGCTCGCGGATCAAAGGGTTCACGCCGAAGGAAAACTCTCCAATGTAAGCAGCACCTTCATCAGAATTAAATATATTCCTTAACACATCAATTGGACCCTTGCAGTCATATTCTACGATCCGGCCCCGGCTGAAAACCAGCTTGATCTGCTCAAATGTCTGCCCCCACTGATTTGATGGCACATTGTAAGTTATATAACCTTCTGCCGACTCACGCAGTGGAGCTGTATAAACCTCTCCATCCGGAACATTACGCCGACCATAGCAACATACTGCCGGCATACCCTTGATCGAAAAAGACAGCTCTGTTCCCGGGGCGGATATCCTGACCTGATCTGCCGACTCCATCCTTGCTGCCAATAGCTTCTCAGCCTCATATAATTTGTCATAATCTACCAGACTTACTGATAAAACGTGATCAAACCACTCTTCGAAGCTCTTGCCGGCCTTCTGAGCCTGAGCAGGAGTCGGCCAATAAAACAAAGACCACTGGCGATGGTTTATAATGCAATCTGACGACTTCTCAGCGGCCTTGGCTGTCATTTCAAGTTTTCGCGGATCAACGCCGCTAAGCTCTCTGTCATTGCTCTGAGCACGAATCGTCAGATAGCCTTGAATGTCCTGACATCGCTGATACTCCCACTCAGAAGTAAGCTTAAGAAAATCAGCTGTTTCAGACCTGTCCGGGTCAAGCAGATCATAGCTCTGTCGGCTGATCTCCTCATCCTGCCATTGCGTAAGAAGATACAGGCCAAGCTCTGCTGCTCTCCTGTAAAGTGCCATAACCAGAGGCTTGGCCTCGACCGATGCTCTGATCTGCACGATATCACCAGATTTAAGCTGCAAAGAATGTCCCAGCAAAGTACCAGCAAGCTGTTCAAGTCTTGAATCTTTCATCATTCGCCTCAGATTCTGATCAGCCGGGCATCAATACCCTCAAGCGAGCATAAGTCTTCAGCGAATTTATCAAGATCGGCCTGACCATCAACCAGCTGCAAAATGATCAACCCATCATTTGCACATGCATCACCAGCTTCATGCAATCCAAGTCTGGTCTTAATGCTGCAGCCAAATTCCGATAAAACCTTCTGCAGAGCCTCAGCCTGATGAATCCTGTGGTTTACTTTTACGATCATTATATTGTGATTACCCATAAGATTTTCCTCCTGACAGTTCACATTGCCATTGGTCGGCATGCGGATCTAATCTGTTTACATTTTAGCCCTGAGCAGTATATAAAACAACACTAACAGGCTTCATATCATCCGCTTAAGGTTATCAATATCCTTTATAATAAACGATGACCGGTAAAAGTCGATTATTCCCTCGTCACGCATCCGGCCAAGCTCTCTGGACATCGATGGCCTGGAGACATTTAAAAAATCAGCCAACGCCTCCCGGTTCATTGGCAGATCGAAGGTGGTTCGTCCAGTCCTCGCAGACTGTTCAAGCAGGAAGTTCGCCAGCTTCTCGCGCATACCGCGCAGCTTCAGATAGTTGATCCGAGAATTCATATGAAGTGCCTTACGTGCCACGATCTTAAGCATATTTTCGATCAGAATCTGATGAGAAGCACAGACTCGACAGCAGGGCTTGCTGATTCGTTCGACCTTGATAAAAACAACTGCACTATCATCACCGGCCAGAACTGTATTGGCCCAACGATCCAAATTGGCAAAAGCCGAAACCTCGCCAAACATATCCCCCGCCGAGAGCACGTTGACAAGAAAGCGGTTCCCGGCATAGTCCTCCTTCTGAATATGAATCTCACCTCGAACTACTATTCCAACAGTCGTTTGAGGATCTCCTGCTTGAAACAGAATGTCTCCTTTTCCACAGCTCATTTCATATGCGTTGAAGCAGGGCATCAGCCCGATAATATCTTCATCCAGCAATCGTTCAAACAAACCAGTCCGTTTAAATTGCGGCAAATACTGTTCAAACATAAATCACGCTCCAATTTACGTAGCCATGGCTACACTGTTCTCGTCGTAATTATAGTATACTCTGTCACGTCAAGCAACAAACAAATGATTT
>CAZSLR010000062.1:0-10288 GCA_964607635.1 uncultured Oscillospiraceae bacterium | reverse complement strand
GATCCGGAGATAATAACCGCTGAGCAGGTCATGGAAGGTGCTCTTGGTATATGCGGAGGTGTTGGTGCGCTATGAACAGCAAAATTGATCTCAAGAAGCTAGGTACAACATTCTTCCGTGATTACCTTGTACTTCTGGCAATCGTCATCCTGGTAGTGATAACTGTAGTCGCCGAGCCTAAGTTTTTGTCAGCTGGCAATATGACAAACGTTATGCGGCAGTTTGGACCGCTCAGTTTGGTGGCTCTTGGTATGACCTTTGTCATCATCGGTGGTTTCATCGATCTCTCGATCGCCGGAACATTCTCGCTGGTAGCTGTTGCGACCGTGTCTCTGATCGATCCGCTTGGGCAGGTCGGAGCGTTGATAGCTGGCATTATGATTGGAGCTCTCTGCGGACTGGTTAATAGTATGCTCCTGATCAGCTCCGGCGCGCTTACTCAGGCTGAGGCCTTGTTTATTACCTTCGGTATGAGTCAGATCACTGGTGCCATAGCACTTATGGTCACTGGCGGGTCGGTACTGAACATGAGAGATCTAACACGCGATTACTCATTGTTTCAGGCCATCGGGCAAGGCAGCTTCGGCTTCCTGACGATCTCGTTCATAATCTTCCTGGTTTCGTTGGCATTGTTGTACTTCTTTCAGTCCAAGACGGTGATCGGAAGAACTATCAATCTTACCGGCGGTAACAAGATCGCAGCACGACTGGCTGGTCGTCCAATCGGTCTTAGTGTTGTGATGATCTACACGCTCTCCGGTGTGATGACAGCGCTAGGCGCCTTCAACCAGTTTGCACGCACGACGACCGCCTCGCCTGTTATGGGCAAGGGCTTCGAAACAAATGCTATCCTCGCTGTTGTTGTCGGCGGCACAACGTTAAAAGGCGGCAAGGGCAGTGTCATGAGAACTGTTTTAGGCACGCTTCTAATCATCCTGATGTCAAACTGCCTCAACCTGCTTGGGGTCAGCCCATATATGCAGAATGTTGTTAAGGGCATTATCCTGGTTGTTGCCATCTGGCTTGACAACCGGAAGCCGCTGTAGGAGGTTGATGAAAATGGATATAAAGCAAATTAGAAAAACAGTAGGTAAGCTTGCTGGCAAGCAGAAGGCGCTGATCGCGATTCTCTTCATAATGATTCTTATGCTGTTTTTCCCAACAAATTTCTATACTCCCTTCAATCTGATCGACATGGTCAACTCGTCATCAATACTGATGATCCTGGCCTTCGGTGTCACTATGACTGTAATCGCCGGTGGTTGTGATCTGTCGATTGGCGGGGTTATGGTTACCTCAGGCATCATCGCGATCAAGCTGATGGAAACGATGAATATGTGGCTCGCCATCATAATAGCTTTGATCTTCGGTATGATCGTTGGTTTTGTTAATGGCTTCCTGGTCGTTCAACAGAAAACCGAACCGTTCATCATCACACTTGGTATGGGTATGGCTCTGACCGGCCTCGCCCAACAGTTGACCGATGCCAGACCTGTAACAGCTACTAATATGAAATTCATGATGATCTCAAATGGCAAGGTCATGTTCGGCATTACCAATCTGGTTATAATCATGCTGATAATGCTGGTCATAACTCATGTAATCATGAGATACACTCAGTTTGGCAGAAGTTGCTACGCAATCGGTGGTGATTATGATGTTGCCAGATATTCAGGTATCAATGTTGTATTGGTAAAATGGTTGACCTTCGTGATTTCGGGCTTCACAGCAGCTCTGGCCGGTGTGTTGCTCTCATCCAAGCTGAATTCAGGCTCGTCAATTTATGGCGAAACAACAGCGCTGATCGTAAACTGCGCGGTCGTTGTCGGCGGTGTATCCTTCGCAGGTGGTGTGGGTTCAATTCCACGCGCGGCGCTTGGTCTATTGGTATTCGGAGTTCTCGAGAACTCAATGAATATGCTTGGGATACAATCTTATGTTCAGATTCTAACCAAGGGCATGGTGATCGTCGCCATTATCTGGCTTGATTCCTATGCAAGAAAACGCAAAAGAGAGGCAGTATGATCCTCTGTTTTGCATTATGAATTATGTCAAGTTAAATGTGATCTTACAGCCCGGATCACATACTTGGGAAAGGCCGCCCCCTCGGGGGCGGCCTGACTTTTGCCGTTATATCGATCTGTTCGATTTTTGATTACTTAATGATAAGCTGGTTGGCGTAATGAATCGCTCCTATAGCCTGGGCGAATTGCGCGACTGTGTATTTGTCACTGCGGCTTAGCTGCAGCATTAGTGGTGAAGCGGCCATGCTGTCGTCGGCAGCAAGCATCAGTTGTTCAGGCGATATTTCTGCGGCCCCTGTTTTCATCAGCTCGAAGCATTTGTCATTTTTGACCAGTCGGCCGAACAATGGCCTTGCCGATGTCAGTGGCTTAAGTATCTCCATTGTTTCGTGCCAGGTCACGGCCATGTATCTGCCTATTTCGATAAAAATATCCTCGTATGCCTTATCGATTCCGTGACTTGCCGCGTCCATTAGAAACTGCAAGAATGGTTTTCGCATGTCAGTCGGATCGTTCATGATGCTGATCGTGTCTGATTTATCGTCTATTTGAATAAAACCACGATTGATGAGCTCTGTTAAAATTGCTGGCTTGCTCTTAGCGGCTTCGAGCGCGAGTCTGAACGCGCCGCTCTGGCTGGTGTACTTCTGTAAGGTGCCTGATATACCCGTATTGAAATTATTTATACTGCGGGGATCGTCGGCCTGATATTGTCTGGCCGGATAGCTGCCCAGATCGATGACGAAATTATAAACCTCAAGTGGGATGTCTGGAATCGATCCATTTTCGTCGACCCAGCCCGTTCCGAGCTCGGTTCCAAGAGTGTGCGCGAAGATGCCCTTGTCAGCCATGTCTGTCTGGCCATCGCAGACTAGCTCGACTGCTGCTGTATAGGCGGCCATAGGGCCATCGTTTGTGATGCCGACCTTGCCGCTACGACAGTAATTGGCCAGTAAATCGTTCAGTTCAGCCAGCTTGTGCATTTCTGCTTCGTAGTCTATGGCGTTGTTTGCTCTGATGCCTCTGGTCTTGAAGGTTTCTCCGCCCACGATTTTGTTTTTTATTACCACATCTGGGAAGCACATACCAATTGCATCGAAGCTGATCAGATCATTCGCCAGCCGGAGTTCGGCTTCTGTAACGATTTCTGCTATTTCCGCGGTTGAAATATGCTGGTCTATCGCATGTTCGATTCTTGCTGTCAGTGTATTGTCTGCAATTTTTGCTGCTGAGCTTTCGACTAGATAATTGGAGGCGTATACACGCATCAGGCGTGTCAGCAGTATGATGGGATCGATGATTTGTTGCGCCTCTGAATATTCAGCGGGAAACCAGTCGAATTCCTTGCAGGCGCTTAAGTTGCTGCCAATGCTGCAGGCGAGCTTGATGTCGCTGCCGCCGACATCGATTCCCAGAATAACCTTGTCTGTCAATTCGTTGGCTGCAGCCAGATAGAGGTTGGATAAGTTATCATTATCGGTTTTATGTGTAGTAAGGGTCTGTGAAATGATATGTGGGCTGTGATTTTTTTCAATTGCTGCGGACAAGTCATGTACCGGTTTTAGCTCAAAATTGAAGACTTCGGTATTGTCAGCATCTGATTCGGCGATGTCCATATGATCCATCATGCGATCAATTACATTTATGCAGCGGCCATAGCTTATTCGATCTGCGCGCCTGGCCGTTACCTCGAATCTGTTTGTCACTCTATTAAGCATATCTCCGAGCCAATCGCAGTCTGATTCATATTGCAGTGTGATCTTCAAACCACCCAGGGCTGAGAGGGTATTATACAATCTGGCTGCCAGATAGTCCTCCAGCATAAGCTGCTCTGCTTCTGAGTCTGGCTCGTTAACCGGAAGTGATATGATTGCTCTGGAATTTTGGCCGATCGACAGCATATCATCCATTATAAGGTACTGTCTTTGGCTCAGATTTTCCAAATGATCTCTAAGCTCAGTAATGAATATCGGTTCATTATTTTTAGCTCTTTTTACAAACTCTTTTACACACATAAGTAGTACCCCTTGCAGTATAATGAAATCAAATAAACTTTCTATTGAAAGTATATCCTATTTCGTATAAAATATAAATACGTAAATAAGACTTAATATAGAAATCGGGCTGATTTTTCAAAACGAGGAGAAAAACTAATTATGGCAAGAAGTCACCCTATTGTATGTTGTTCGATCGCAGGATCGATTGGAGGCATGGGAGTAGCTATGCACAACGCTGCTTTCGAGAATCTGGATCTGCCTTATGTTTATGTTTCATTCGAACCTGACGATCTGGAACACGCTGTTCAGTCAGTCCGTAATCTTGGTTTCAGAGGTATGGGCGTTACAATGCCATACAAATTAGATGTTATGAAATATCTGGATGAGCTTGATTCGTCAGCTTCAGAAATAGGCGCGGTTAATACTATTGTTAATAATGATGGCTGCCTCAAGGGTTATAACACGGATTATCTTGGAGCGATTTTAGCCTTAGAAGAAGTAACTGATCTTAAAGACAAAAGAGTTGCACTGATTGGTGCAGGCGGTGCCGGCAAAGCAGTAGCCTGGGGCCTTAAGAAGTATACCGATAATATCAGTATTTACAACATGTATGAGGATGAGGGTCGCGAAGCAGCTGACCGTTTCGGTGTTGAGTACGCAGGTAAGCCTGAGCTCCTAACTCCTGAAACAGACTACGATATTCTCATAAACGCTACATCGGTCGGCTTTAAGAGTGATGCTACGATCATGACCAGAGATAAATTCCGTCCGGGATCGATCGTTCTGGATGCGGTGTTTATTCCGATTGAAACTACGTTTGTCAAAGAGGCAAGGGCTGCCGGCTGTCAGGCTATCGAGGGTTACAAAATGCTGATTCATCAGGCTTGCGGCCAGTTTAAGCTCTACACTGGTCAGGACGCGCCCTTTGAAGTTATGAAAAACGCCATGGTCAAGTATATCGAGAGCAAATAGCTTGAACTTAAACAGATGAGTCAATGAGGTGCTGAAAATGAGTAGATATGATGAGATATACGCATTGGAGATGTCCCCGAGGATCGAAGCTCTGAAGGAGAAAATGCTAAATGAGCCGAGATATGTGTCGATTGAGCAGGCTAGAATAATTACTGAAGTCTATAAAGAATCGCCTGAGAAACCAGTAATTAAGCTTCGTGCCGAAGCTCTGCGCAGAGCCCTCGAAAATCTGGAGATTTCAATTGAGCCGGAAGAACTGATAGTTGGCAACCGGACAAAAGGCGTAAGGGCCGGTGTGGTATTTCCAGAGTCCGGGGCTTCCTGGGTCGATAAGGAGTTCGATACTCTTTGCACCAGACCTCAGGATAAATTTAACACCAGACCGGAGGATATTGAGGAATTCAGAAACGAGATATTGCCATACTGGCAGGGGAGATCGCTGGAGGATCGAATATATTCTGCGGCCGGACCGGAGCTAAGTCATATTGCCAAGGTTGTTAAGATCAATCAGAAGGATCATGCGCAGGGACATATATGCCCTGACAGTGAAGCCTGGCTGCACTATGGGCCTACAGGTCTGCGCGCAAGAACTGAGGAATACCTGGCTGAGTGCACAGACGGTAGACAAGACTTTTACCAGAGTGTTATTGAGGTTCTTGAGGGTGTAAGCATTTTCATGGAACGTTACGCTGCCTTGGCTGAACAGATGGCTGAACAGCCGGAATATACGGAGCATAAAGCGAATCTTTTGGAGACGGCTCGGATCTGCAGAAAGCTGGCAGTTGGTCAGCCGGAGACCTTCCATGAGGCTGTTCAGTCCTTGTGGTTTCTGTTTGTCGTGCTGCATATGGAGTCGAACGCGTCGTCCTTCTCGCCTGGCAGAGCTGATCAGTATCTTCTACCATATTATGAGCAGGATATCAGCAGTGGTCTGATAGACAAGGCACGGGCGCTCGAGCTGATCGAGTGCTTCTGGCTGAAGTGCAATCAGATCGTTTATCTGCGTAATTCTCATAGCGCGAAGTATTTCGCGGGCTTCCCAATCGGTTTCAATATAGCGATCGGCGGACAGCTGACGGATGGCAGCGACGCGGTAAATGATCTGTCATATCTGATGCTTCAGGCTCAATATGATCTTGGTCTGCCCCAGCCAAATCTGTCTGTTCGGCTGCATTCAGCTACGCCGACGGAGTTTGTCAGGCGTAGTGTGCAGGTGGTCGCGCGTGGCAGCGGAATGCCGCAGTTTTTCAATGATGAGGCTATCATACCGGCGCTGGTCAATCAGGAGATCGATCCGGATGATGCCAGAGATTACGCTATCGTTGGCTGTGTTGAACTGACTACTCATGGCAACAATTTGGGCTGGAGCGACGCCGCCATGTTTAACATGGTAAAAGTCCTCGAGCTGACCCTTAACAATGGCAGGTGTTTGCTGAATGGCCAGCAGCTTGGGCCTGATATCGGCAATCTCACAGACTATAAGAGCTACGAGGATCTGGAGCTGGCCTTCGACAAGCAGATGAAGTATTTCATCGATAAAATGGTTGAGAGCTGCGAGGTAGTTGAGAGGATCCACCAGGAGATGCTGCCGTCGCCGTTCCTATCTTCTGTAATAGACGACTGTCTTGATCAGGGAATCGATGTAACTGCAGGTGGCGCGCGCTACAATCTATCGGGAATCCAGATCATTCAAGGTGCTAATATCGCCGACAGCATGGCTGCGATCAAGGAGCTTGTGTTCCGTCAGAAACGCATCAGTCCGGATAAGCTGTTGCAGGCTCTGCGTGATAATTTTGAACATGAAGAGGTCGTTCGACAAACGCTGCTTAATCATGCGCCGAAATATGGCAATGACATTGATTGGGTCGATGAGATTGCTGCTAAATGGGTTGAAGTATTTAACAAATATCTAACACAATATAACAATTACAGGGGTGGGAAATTCCATACAGGCTTGTATACTGTTTCGGCTCATGTGCCGATGGGCCAGAATGTTGGGGCGACACCAGATGGCCGCTTCTCGCGTGAGCCTCTGGCAGATGGCGGCATGTCGCCGGTTTATGGCCGCGACCGCAAGGGGCCGACAGCGGTGCTGAAGTCTGTTTCAAAAATAAATAGCCTCTATGGCAGCAATGGCACGCTGTTGAATATGAAATTCCTGCCATCCTTCTTCAATGAGGCTGGTATTGAGAAGTTTATCCTGATGCTGCGTACATTTGTTCAGCTTAAAATACCACATATTCAATTCAATGTTCTGAGGCAGGAAGATCTGCTAGCGGCAAAAGCCGATCCGGACAAGTATCGAAGTCTGACGGTTAGGGTTGCCGGCTATACTGCTTATTTCACGGAGTTGGCCTCTGATCTTCAGGATGAGATCATAGCAAGAACAAATTACGGCGACATCTGATATATTTTAATGTTTTCAGGAAGGTAAGCGGAGAAGTGGCAGAAATAAACTGGGGCCTGACAGGGCTGGTATTCGACATAAGAAGATTTTCCATACATGATGGACCAGGTATCAGGACCTCGGTTTTTACCAAAGGCTGTCCTCTGAATTGTCTCTGGTGTCATAATCCTGAGGGGATAAACTGCAGGCAGGAACTGCTATATTTTGCTAATAAGTGCATAGGCTGCGGCAGCTGTGTCGCGGTCTGTGATCAGAAGGCGATAGTACTGATCGAACCGGATAAAAAGATCGAGATCGATCGTATTGCCTGCAATCTCTGTGGCAAATGTGTGGAGGCCTGCCCGACAGAGGCCTTGCATATGGATTCACAGTGGATGACTGTTCGTGAGGTATATGAACAGATCGAGAAGGATCGCGAGTTTTATATTGAACAAGGTGGCATGACAATATCAGGCGGCGATCCGACATATCAGCATGAGTTCAACACTGAGCTGCTGCGGGCGTGTCGAACTGCCGGTATCCATACTGCTTTGGAGACCAGTCTCCACACTACCTGGAGTGTTCTGGGAAAAATGCTGCCACATCTTGATCTGCTGATTTCAGATTTTAAGGTTTTTGACCCGGTCAGACATCGAGCCTGGACAGGTGTGAAGCAGGATCTGATTCTGGATAACCTAGATCGGGTTATTACCGAGTGGTATGAAACGGGGCGAATCGACCTGCTGATCAGAATACCTATGATTCCAGGCTTCACTGCAACTGATGACAATGTCGCCGCGATTAGTAAATACTGTGCTGCCAGGTCAGAAAAAATCAAGATAGAGCTTCTTAATTTTAATCCTCTGGCCAGAGATAAATATGAACGGATGTATAGAAACTATCCCTTCAAGGCTGATCAACGTATGTTCACCTCTGATGAAATGGATCATTTCAGATCGCTGCTTCAGGCGCAGGGTGTAATGGCGATCAAGTGAATTCTTGACACACTCAACAAAAGATTGTATGTAATATATAGCGATAAATAGTAATACTAATATTGAATCGTTTAAGTTGTCGCTGTATACTTAAGTCAAGAATATATTTGGAGGTGAGATATATGGCATACACTGCAGAAGTTCTAGCTAGTTTGGTTCCTATTACTCAATTCAACAGAGGACAGGCTTCGCGCATATTTGATAGACTTCACACAGAAAATCAATTGATCGTTTTAAAAAACAATCAGCCTACTGCTGTTATCCTTTCGCCGTCAGAATTTAGTCGCTTGAGTGAAATCGAAGAGGATTATGCACTGCTTCTGGAAGCTGCTGACCGACTTGTCAATAGCACCTCTGCATCGACTTCATCCATGAGTGAAGTGATGTCTGAGCTTGGCATAAGCGAAGCTGAACTAACAGATGCGGAGGACGTAGTAATTGAATGAACTGGAATATAGAATTTATAGAGGAAGCTAAGAAGGATTTGAAGAAACTTGATCGCTCAGTACAAATTCAAGTTCTTAAGGGTATAGAAAAAGTGTCTCGGAATCCACTTCCGATTAAGACTGGCGGGTATGGGAAACCACTTGGAAACAAGGGAGGTACCAATCTTACCAGTCTTCTTAAAATTAAATTTCGTGATCTTGGAATCCGCGTTGTGTATAAGGTAGAGTACACCGGTTCTATAATGAAAACAATCATTATATCTGCGCGAACTCATGATCAGGTATATAAGGAAGCTGCAGTGAGAAGAAACAAACATAAGCTATGATTATGATAACTAAAAAAGAATCACTCTAAAAACAGTTGAAAACTGCATCTGCTTTTGACACATGTTATCACATTATTTCTGCTTCCAATCCATAAGAGAGGAAGGTCTTAAGATGATCGATCAGATCCTCCTCGTGAAGAGCCTTGTATTCACCAAATTCGTAGTCAATACCAAGCATTTTATATTTGTTTTCCCCCATCTGATGGAAAGGAAGCAGGTGTACTTTTTTCGCGCCTTGTTCGACCAGAAACTCTGCCATCTCCGCCAACTCATCCGGTGAGTGATTGAAATCGGGTATAACTGGAATACGAACGATCAGATCAGGTGTCTGCCGGCTGATAATTGCCTTCAAATTTCTGATAATCAGCTTATTGGACACACCGGTATATTGCTGATGCTTGCCATCATCCAGTTGCTTGAAATCGAACAAAATAAGATCAGCATGCGCGGTCACTCGATCAAAAATATCAGGCTGCGCATAGCCGGTCGTTTCGATCGCGGTATGAATGCCCTGACTGCGAGCCTCGTCAAGAAGAGCGATCGCGAACTCCGGCTGCATCAGCGCCTCACCGCCTGACAGTGTCAAACCGCCTCCTGACTTATCGTAAAAAGCCTTATCCCGCAGCACCTCTTCCATGACCTCTTCAATACTCATTCGCGAGCCTGAAACATGAAGTGCCTTGGTCGGGCAGGCCTCGACACAGGACAGACAGCTGATGCACTTTTTTCTATCAATATTCGGGTAAAAGTCATCTTCACCGAAGGTTATCGCGCCATCGTCACATGGGCGCATGCACTCGCGGCAGCCAATACAATCCTTCTCCTGGAACAGCATCTGAAAGCTCATCGGCTGTGATTCAGGATTAGAGCACCAGCGGCAGCGCAGGGGACAACCCTGGAAGAAGACAATGGTTCTTATTCCAGGGCCGTCATGAAGACTATAACGCTGTATATTAAAAACGTTACCTTGTGTATTCGGCATTGTGTTCAGCATACGCACTCCGGATCAACCAGCAGCTGCTCAGCGCCAATGATACCGAAATCATGTTCAAGCTCAGCGAATTTAAAATGAATAACATCATTAGGTTGGGTCACATTGAATTTTCTGAAATAGTCAAACGCCTTATCGAAGAGTAATGCAC
>CAZSLR010000061.1:0-10385 GCA_964607635.1 uncultured Oscillospiraceae bacterium | reverse complement strand
GATTAAATCAAGCTGAGGGAACGCAAAACGAAGGTGAAAACAAATAATGAAACACCCGAGAGAGCTGTTGTTCCGACAATGATCTGAGCTGACAGATCACTATCGCTGTTCATATTCTTTGCCATAATATAGCTGGATACGGCTGTTGGTGCGCAGAAGAGAATAAACAAAGCACCAAGCTCCGAATCTCTAAAACCGACCAGAACAGCTAATGAAACTACTATCGCAGGAATGATCATGAGTCGTAGAACGGTCGCACTGAACACAAGCTTCAGGCGACCGTTCATTTGTTTGGCATTGATCTGACTGCCAAGCATAATTAGAGCCAGAGGATTGGCGATTCCAGCAATATCACGCGCTGTGCGGTCAAGCACGAGCGGCAGACTTACAGGGAGCGATGCGAATATGACACCGGCTGCAGCACCAATGATCAGTGGATTCTTCAAGACTGATACAAAAATTCTTGACCAACGAATACGCTCAGAGCTGCCATCCGAGAAATACTCAAGTATAAATACAGCCAGAACATTATAGAGAGCGATAACAAGCGGCAAAAGCATAGCTGTTGGGCCGATCCCGGCTTCACCAAATAAATTTCTTGCGAGCGGATAACCCAGAAGTAAATAATTCCCTCGATAGACACCCTGGATAAAGGCTCCACATTTTCTTCTATCACTTAACACTCTCGGTACCAACAGCATAAGCAGTATGGCGATCGTGATGATCGTTAATACTGCGAACAGCAGAAGTCGCAGGCTGAAAAACTCAGACAATTCCATACCAGCTATATTGTAGAATAGACTAATTGGAAAAGCTGTTTGAAACAGCAGCTTATTGACACCATTATTGAGACTCTCGCTGATCAAGCCAATCCGCTTAAGTATTATGCCAAGCAGTACCAGCAGCATCAACGGAGCGATCGCATTGAAACTGAACCAGAAAACAGACATATCAGACCTCTGTCAGAGGCCTGCTGCGATCTATCCGCATAGTCAGATATGCCGCGAAGCTCTCGCTCGGCAGCCTGCGGAGTCTTGTTCTGCCGCTCAC
This sequence comes from uncultured Oscillospiraceae bacterium, assembly GCA_964607635.1. Classification (GTDB taxonomy): domain Bacteria; phylum Bacillota; class Clostridia; order Saccharofermentanales; family UBA5734; genus JAAYFZ01. Next base: position 9,335 of record CAZSLR010000061.1, on the reverse strand, counting down.
GCTGCCATGCTCCGGACAGAGAAAAGAGGCTGTTAGCTTACTACCCTTCTTCTCCCAATCGATCACTCTTTCTAGTTTATGACCGCAGGCAGGACAAACCAGATCAGTTCCGAGCAAATGCTCCTGAATCCTGGCGACATTCTCCAGAGGCTCTATCTTCTGCTGATAAGATCTCACAAGATCAGGATCATAGGCATAATCCTCCAGTCTCAGACTAGCCTGATCAGCTGATTTCTCAGTTTCTGCAACCTCAACTATTGCCTGGAGAATTCGACCGGTATACCAGGCATCCTGAACAGCCTGATGAAAAGGTCTCGATTTATCAATATTGAGAAAATCAAGAGCGTATTCAACACTACGTTGTATACCGGCTTGTTCAATAACCTCATCAAACAAATATTGCACATCCAGACAGGGAGCTTTTAACGCCTCTTCGAAACCATAATACGCCAGATTCTGTTTAAGAACAGGCGGATCACTCTCGCTCCAGGTACATAGCATATAATCATCGCCGCACCAATTGATAAAATCTTTGGCAGCATCTGAAAAAGGAACACCTGTACGCATGCTCTGCTGTAGTCTTCTGGTCACAGCAGCAACATGCCCGGAAAGAATTGGATAAAGCTTAGGTCTGACAGTGACACTGAACTTATTAATAATTTCCAGGCTTTCATTTAGTTTGACCGCACCTATTTCTATTATTTCAAAAGGCAGAGCCTGTCGGTCTTCATCAGAGACCTTATTGGCCCTGCCAGGTATGTTCCATTCGAGATCAAAAACAATATAATGCATCAGCTGCTTCCTTTCTTACTTACGAGCGCATTCACTCGCGTTGGCTGTCAATATATCAAGAGCATGGTTCAGAACAGGCTTCACTATATCAAGGCATTCACCTGCTGCCTTGGGACTACCCGGTAAATTAATAATCAGACAACGACCACGTGTAACTGCGACACCTCTGGACAACATTGCCCGGTCAGTATACTTCATGCTGCCCGCACGCATTGCCTCAGCTATACCGGGAACATGCCTGTCAGCGATATCGAGAGTGGCCTCTGGAGTAATGTCACGTGGTGAGAGTCCTGTACCGCCTGTCGTTACAATAAGATCGACGCCCTCTTCACTAAGCCTTAACAGCTCAGCTGAAATCTCACTTCGCTCATCCGGTACGATCGACATAAAAGCAACACCACCGATATCGGCCAGCTTCTCAGCAAGCAGCGGTCCGGACTTATCCTCACGAATACCCGCCGCACCTTTGTCACTGATAGTTATTACCGCGATTTTATACTCTTGTGAATTATACATATTACCTGAAACCTCAGCTTCTATAGCATATAATCATGTATGAGTCTTCTGGTTTGACTCAGCTGATTTTCAAACCCTATGATAGCACTAATGGCCGGATTTATGCTATAGTATTCGCTAGCAAACCTCTTCGAGTCTGAACGGCTAAATCAGAAATTACTGCATCTGACATGCTGCCAGACCGGGGCCCGGGGGAAACGCTGGAGCCTTCCACTGCGAAAAGGAGAAGGATAATATGACAAGAAGAAAACTGATACTCATTTTACTGAGTATGCTTATGCTGGTGCAGCTTACAGCCTGTGCCTCAAGCAAGAAGCCAGAGAACAAGCTGGTAAGACTATCCACCACAACAAGCGTACAGGACTCCGGCCTGCTGCCTGAGCTTGAGAAGCTTTTTGAAAGCAAGAGCGGTTATTCGCTCGATATCGTCGCCAACGGTACCGGCGCAGCTATCAAGCTGGGCGAAACCGGTGATGCCGATGTTATTCTCGTTCATGCCAAGGCGGCCGAGGAGGAATTCATCGAGGCGGGCTTCGGAGTTGAACGTCTTCCCTTCATGCACAACTATTTCATAATAGCCGGCGACGAAGCTGACCCGGCATCGATCGCAGGCAGTTCAAGTGCCGCCGAGGCTTTTGCCAGTATCATGGAAGCGGAAGCTGATTTTGTTTCGCGTGGAGATGATTCCGGCACGCATAAGGCTGAGCTGAAGATCTGGCAGCAGGCCGGACTGGAGCCTTCAGGAGACTGGTACATTTCTGCAGGCAAAGGTATGGGGCCTTGCCTGACTATGGCCGGCGAGATGCAGGCATATATCATGACTGACAAAGCCACCTGGCTGGCTACTAGAGATCAGCATGGGCTGGCAATGCTGGTTGATGAATCTGATGACCTTAAGAACACATATAGTGTCATAGCGGTCAGTTCCAAGAAGCATCCTGACATCAATGAGAAGGGCGCAAAGGCGTGGATAGATTTCCTTGCCAGTGATGAGGCTGCTGCTATAATTCGTGATTACGGCGTCAGCCAATATGGTGAAGCACTCTTCAACTATGATGGTTTCGGCGGCTGATTGTATTAGAACTTGAATACAAGTCAGATTCGGAGAGAGTTATGCTGATTTTTCAGGCAGTATTTGCTAATGCTCAACTAACATATGAATGGATGCGGATCTTGGCGCTTACTCTTATCATGACGCTGCTAAGTACATTGATTTCTGCTTTGATCGGCATGCCACTTGGAACCTTCCTGGCTGCCTCAAGCTTCCCGGGACGCCGTTTTATTCGCAGATTGATGCAGACCGGAATGAGTCTGCCTCCAGTTGTCGCAGGCTTGCTTGTATTTCTTCTGTTATCCAGACAGGGACCGCTAGGCAGTCTGCGTTTGCTTTTTAGCTTACCGGCTATGATTATCGCGCAATGCCTGCTGATCATTCCAATCATGACCTCACTTACCTGCAGCATTGTTGAGAGCCGTCAGAAGCCGATCAGAGAGACTTTGCTGACACTGGGCCAGCCTGCTTATAAAGTTCACTGGATTATTCTCAGGGAAAATAGTCAGGCCCTTGTTACCGTAATGCTCACTGGCTTCGGGCGAGCTATTTCCGAGGTAGGTGCCGTTATGATGGTAGGTGGAAATATCGAAGGTAAAACCAGAGTTCTTACTACAGCTATTATGCTGGAGACCAACCGCGGCAATTTCACATCTGCCATCGTACTAGGTGTTGTTCTTATGCTTCTGGCTTTGCTTATCAATATAGTAGTCAACAGCCTGAAGGAGGAAGACCATGTCAGCTGAACGCAACAAGTCAGAGTTCTCGGCTTTTGCCAGCGGCAGACTTGTCCACAAATGGGGCGAACGCTTCTGCCTTGATATCCAAGGCATAAATATCGAGCCGCATACCAGCTACGCTGTTTTGGGCGCCAACGGATCTGGCAAAAGCACGCTCCTGCGTTTGTTGGCAGCTTCAATGATCACAAGTGAGCAGCTTTCATCGCCTGGATCGGTCGGATATCTGCCGCAGTCGCCTTATGCGTTTCGCATGACAGTTGCTGATAATGTGCGTCTGGGGATTTCACCAGAGCTTGGTCTTACCCAAAATGAGCAAGATGAGGCTATATCAACAAGTCTTGAAAGCTTGGGGCTGCTGCACTTGCGTAATGAGCCTGGATATAAGCTCTCCGGAGGGGAGGCTCAGCGCATGGCATTGGCCAGACTTATGGTCGTTAAGCGCAGCGTTCTTCTGCTTGATGAGCCAACCGGTGCGCTTGACCTACAAGGACTCAGCCTGGCCGAAGCAGCGATTTCCAAATATCTGGCTGATACAGGCTGTGCGTTGCTCTTAGTTACACATCAGCTAAGCTTGGCTGAACGTTTATGCGGACAGCTTTTATTTTTAGATAATGGCCGCCTTGATGCTGCAGGTCCGATGGCGGAAACACTTAGAAATCAGCCAACAAAAAGCCTCATTCAGTATCTGCGATTTGAGAAGGCATGTATAATGGAACCATATGCGGAAGGGATGATTGAGCAGGTATGATGCTAAATGTAAGTACTATCGAGGATGCGATGGAGAGGCTTGAACAGGCTATCAGGCTTAATGGTACTGATTATCTGGACCTTGTTAAGACTCTGCGCTCATTTCATGCTGATACAGTTGGACAAGCTGCTGCCTGTGTCGATTTGCCGAAACCAGTGGCTGAGACGGAACTAATCAATATAAGCACAGCCGCCGGCAGAATTCTCGCGGAATCAGTTATCTCTGAGCATGATGTCCCAGGTTTCGATAGATCAACTGTCGATGGCTATGCGGTAAGAGCTGCCGATACCTTCGGTGCCAGTGAGTCGCTCCCGGCTATGCTCAGGCTCGATGGCAGCATAAAAATGGGGCGATCAGCTGGGATCATGCTCGCTTCAGGCTGTTGTCGTGAGATAGCTACCGGCGGAGCGGTGCCGGAAGGCGCGGATGCTGTAATAATGATCGAGGATACTGAACCTGCTGATCCTGAGGACGAGCTGCGCTATCTCCTCAAGCCGGTATCACCAGGTCAAAATATCATTTTTCGAGGCGATGATATCACAGCGGGTTCTTGTTTGCTAGCTGCCGGTATTACGCTTATGCCTCATCACATTGGAGCCTTGGCGGCTCTGGGAAAAACCTCCGTCAGTGTTTTACGCAAGTTGAAGATCGCGCTTATTTCCACCGGTGATGAGCTGGTGAAGCCGGGTGATAATTTAACCGACGGACAAATATACGATGTAAATGCTTCTATGCTTACAGCTATGCTTAAGAGAGCCGGCACGGAGATAAACAGCTTCGGCATAGTTTCTGACGAGCTTGCTGATTTGACGAGTGCTATCAGCAGCGCGTCAGAAGATCATGATTTGGTGATCATATCCGGAGGCAGCTCAGCGGGCGACCGTGACCATGCAGCGGCCGCTATAGCTAAGCACGGACAACCGGGGGTAATTCAGCATGGTCTGGCGGTTAAGCCAGGCAAGCCTACACTGATCGGTCTCTCAGATCGTCTGCCCATAATTGGTCTGCCCGGGCACCCTGTCGCCGCCTGGTTTATGGCTGATCAAATTGTACTGCCGTTGATAAATCTCCTATGCGGACGCAAGCCGCCTGTAAGAAGAAGTATCGATGCCATTCTGACGAGAGCAATCCCGGCCAATCATGGCAGACAAGGCTTCTCGGCAGTTATGCTGCAGGAGGATCAACGATCACAGATGCCTTCTGCTGTTCCAATCGCGTCGAAATCTGGCTTGATCACTACACTACGGGCAACGGATGGGTATATCATGATCGATCGTAACCAAGAGGGTCTGAACAGCGGCAGCAAGGTACAAGTTTATCTTTGGGAGGAGCAATAATGCAGCAGGCAAGATATCTTAGTAATAAGCCAATAGAAATCGCGGTTCAAGAGTACTGTAATGCTCTGGTACAAGCCGGCTGCTCTCCTGAGACCGTCGATATGCCAATACTCAAGGCCTTGGGAAAAACTACAGCATCGGCCGTCTACTCGCGCCGAAGTGTTCCTCATTTTCTGGCGAGCGCAATGGATGGAATTGCTCTGTATGCCGCTAAGACCTTCGGGGCTACCGAAACAACTCCTGTCAGACTAAGCGCTCAGGATTATCATCCCGTTGATACAGGTGATCCTTTACCATCGGGTTGTGATGCTGTCATTATGATCGAGGATGTCATCAACACTGACAATGCTGATGAAATAATACTTGAACAGGCAGCTGTTCCCTGGCAGCATATACGTCAGATCGGCGAGGATTTCTGTGCGGGAGATATGCTCCTGACCTCCAATTCGATCATCAATCCTGCTTCGGTCGGCTTGCTTGCAGCAGGAGGAATCAACTCAGTAAATGTATATCGTCCGCTGCGGGTTGCCATTATTCCGACTGGTGATGAAATAGTATCGACTGAGCAAGAGCCAACTGCCGGACAAATAACCGAATCCAACGGTTCGATGCTAAGCGCGGCATTAAGTGATATAGGAATTGAGCCGATCCTTGAGACAATTATCCCGGATGATCCGGATCTGCTGGCGGCAGCCTTGCACAGAAATCTTGAGATCGCGGATATGGTTCTGCTGCTTGCAGGCTCGTCCGCTGGTCGTGATGACTACAGCAGTCTGACTATAAGCAGACTTGGCCAGGTCATCCTGCATGGACTGGCAATTAAGCCAGGCAAGCCAGCGGTCCTCGGAATCTGTGACAGCAAGCCTGTAATCGGCATGCCCGGTTATCCGGTCTCAACCCTGACTGTATTCGAGCAGGTTGTACTGCCTGTGCTCTCAAGCATTTATAAGCTTAGCATTCCAGCTCCTAAACTGGTAAAAGCCGGGCTCACCCGCAGGCTTACCTCATCACTTAAGTACAAGGAGTTCATCAGAGTCAGACTAAGCAGGTTGAACTCGTCATGGCTGGCAACACCTATGGAACGAGGAGCTGGCATGCTCGCAAGCTTCCTTCGTGCTGACGGTATTCTTGAGCTCGATCAGAATCTTGAAGGACTTGAAGCAGGCAGTCAGGTAAGTATTCGCCTTCTGCCATGGTCTGATGAAGGAAAAATATCTGAATCTATTGATCTGATCGGCAGTCATGATCCGCTGCTGGATGAGCTTGCGGATATTTCACTTCAAGACGGACGTAGACTGACCTCTGCGCATACAGGCAGCATGGGTGGTCTCATGGCCTTGCGTCGGCAGGAAGCTCTACTGGCCCCCATTCACCTGCTGGATACATCAAGCGGCGAATATAATTTGCCGGACATAAGGAGAATGTTCCCAGACAAATCAGTGGTCCTGATCGAGGGTTTCAAGCGAACTCAGGGACTGCTTGTTCAAGCCGGAAATCCCAGGAATATTCATGACATCAGCGATTTGACATCTGAAAATGTCCGTTATGTCAACAGACAGTCAGGTGCAGGTACCAGAATACTGCTTGACTATCTGCTTGATCGTGCCGGCATCCGGCCTACTTCAGTAAATGGCTATGACAGAATAGAGCTTACACACACAGCTGTTGCGGCGCAAATTGCCGCAGGCACAGCGGACACAGGTTTAGCAGTAATGTCAGCTGCTAAAATATTCGGACTGGATTTCCTGCCGATCACAGAGGAGAGCTATGATTTCGCTGTTAGAGCTGACAATCTGGAAGACCCAAGAGTTCTGGCCTTCATCGAACTTATCAGCAGCGAAGAAATTATAAGAAGGCTTAGTAAGATGGGCGGGTACAGCTGGAACCAGCCAGGCAGAATTATCAAGGGTGACATCTGATGAGAGATAACCATGGCAGAGATATCACATATCTGCGTCTCTCGGTCACGCAGAAATGCAATCTCAGATGCGTGTATTGCAATCCCGAGAGCTGTCCGGAGGCCAATGACCAGCATCTGTTGTCTGTATCCGAGATCCACAGAATATGCCGGTTGTTATTTAAGGCTGGAATCAGGCGCGTTCGTCTTACCGGTGGCGAACCGCTGCTGCGCACCGACCTGGAGGATATCACAGCCGCTATTAGATCTATATCTGATGATATCGACTTGTCATTATCGACCAATGGACAGGGTCTGGCGCCAAGAGCCGATGCGCTCAAGCAGGCCGGCCTGAATAGAGTTAATATCTCAATGGATTCAACCGATGCCGACAAATTCCGAAGACTAACCGGCGGCGGCAATCTTGAAGATACGCTTGCGGCCATTGATGCTTGTTTTGCCTGCGGCATCACGCCGGTCAAGCTTAACGCAGTACTGATTAGAAGCATCAACGACGATGAGATATCCGGGATGATCGAGCTTACCAGAGAACGGCCTCTCGAGGTCAGATTCATCGAGCTGATGCCTATGAGCAATCTCGGCAGAAATCCCAAAATGCAAATGTCAGCTGAAGAGATTCTTAAGCTTGATCCTCGTTTGCTCAAGCTTGAGGAGCAGGAGCCCTGCCAGCCGGCAGTCAGATACAAAATACCAGGCTATGCCGGAACTGTCGGACTTATTCAGCCTATCTCGCATCAGTTCTGCCACAATTGCAATCGCATCAGAATTACTGCCGACGGTATGCTTAAGCCATGCCTCGGAACGATCGACGAAGTCTCACTTATACCGGCACTAAAATCACAGGACGACCAGGTACTTGAAGATGCTCTACTGCAAGCGCTTTTCAACAAACCGCGCGGCCACAGTTTCAATAATAGCTTCATACCCGATCGTGAAATGAACAAGACAGGTGGCTAAGGCTTAAGACTTTCATAATACTAGTAATGTTGATTTGAATTGATTTATAATAATAAGCAGGGAGAATAAAATGGCAAGCATAAGCTCTGACGAACCAAAACAGGACGGCAAATACAATTCGGATCTGACACATCTCAATAGCCGGGGCGAGGCTCACATGGTCGATGTCGGCGAAAAGGTCATTTCTTCTAGACTCGCCCGCGCTCAGGCAACAGTTAAAATGCAGACGACGACTTTGACCAGGGTGATGTCTGGAGATCTGCCCAAGGGTGATGTTTTAGCAGTGGTAAGAACCGCAGGCATCATGGCGGCTAAAAAAACCTCTGAGCTTATCCCGCTCTGTCATCCACTGCTTATCACACGTGTAAGCATTGATATAGAGCCCTCTGGTGAAGATACTGTCTTGATAGAGGCAGAGGTCGCATGCAGCGGGCAAACAGGCATTGAAATGGAGGCTCTGACTGCTGCTTCAGTGGCGGCCTTGACATTATATGATATGTGCAAGGCTATAGACCGTGGCATGACGATTGAAAAAATCAAGCTGCTTGAGAAGGCCGGAGGCAGATCCGGGCATTGGCTGAGAGAATACGAGGATAAATAGGATGGCAAAATTAGTAGCAATCAACATAAGTAAGCAGAAGGGTGTTCCTAAGGAGGCTATTCCGGAGGGAAATCTGCTTGAGGATTTCGGTCTTGAGGGTGATGCACATGCCGGGAAATGGCACAGACAGCTATCTCTTCTAGGAACCGAAAGCATTAAGAAAATTGAAGAAATGGGTGTAGAGGGTCTTTGTACCGGTAGATTCGCGGAAAACCTGACAACAGAAGGCATCTGTCTCTATGAGCTTGAGCCGGGCACCAGATTCACGGTAGGACCATGCCTGCTGGAGGTAACTCAGATCGGCAAGGAGTGTCATCAGCATTGCGCTATCTATCATCAGGTTGGAGACTGCGTCATGCCGCGAGAAGGGATTTTTGCCAGAGTTCTGCGTGGCGGCACGGTAAAACCAGGAGACCAGATCGAGCTTTGTTAATGAACTTATCCAGCTTCTGTCACTGGAACGAATGTGATCTCATCATTATCTGCAACCAGACTATCAAGTCCATTTAGCGAGGATATGTGACGACCGTTTATAAGGATATATACATCTTCAGCAAGCTCACTGCCCGACATTACAGCCTCCGCAGCTTTCTTGTTCAGCTTACCGAGTCTATTCAGAAGAGTTCTTACATCAATACAGTCCTCATCAAGCTTTAGTTCGAGCTCCTTGGTTCC
>CAZSLR010000060.1:0-10516 GCA_964607635.1 uncultured Oscillospiraceae bacterium | reverse complement strand
GTAAAGAGCCTCGAATAGGCCTTCGATGACATTTTCAGCCATTTTCTCATATCTGGCGATTTTTTCAGACCGATAAATGCGGTTGAAATTTTCCTTCAATAATTCTTCCATGCTCAGACCCTTTTCCGGGCTTAATATAATGGCATCCTGCTGGAAGCTGTTGGCGATAATATCTGTAACCAGCGTGTTGATGATCTCGCCATTTGTCCTGCCAAGCGTTGTCCTGATAGCAGACGGCAGATCATCAAATTCCATGATACCTGCCCTGGCTGCGTCCTCAATATCCCTGCCTACATAAGCTATTTTGTCAGCCATACGTACCACGCAGCCCTCAAGAGTTGCGGGTGCACCATGGCAGATCGCGAGGGATACCAAATCTTCGGTTTTTTTGTCCCGGTTCGGCTGCAGCATAAATTCATTGTAGCGCTCGCCGCAGTGGCTGGCTATACCGTCTCTGACCTCGAAGGTTAGATTGAGTCCTCGTCTGTTATTCTTCTCAGCAAGCAGATCGACTACGCGCAGACTATGCAGCTCATGCTGAAAATCCAGCTTGTCATCTACCTTCTTGAGGCAGCGGCGCAGCACCTTCTCACCTGTGTGTCCAAAAGGCGCATGTCCGAGGTCATGTCCAAGGGCTATGGCCTGAATCAGATCGGAATTAAGGCCGAGAGCCTTACCAATCGTGTTAGAAATATAATTAACGTAAATGACATGCTCCATGCGTGTACAGATATGGTCGTTCTGAGGGTTGAAGAATACCTGCGTCTTGTGACGTAACCGGCGGAAATCCATCGAGAATATGATTCTGCCTGTATCACGTTCGAAGTCAGTCCTGACTGTGCATTTGTCCTGCATGACTGCTCTGCCTCTGCTCTCGGTATTGCGTGCGGCAAAAGGACTAAGCAGCTTCTCTTGTTCTTCTTTTAACAGTCTGGGCAGCATATTCGCACCTCCTCGATCGGTCATCTATAGGTTGGCGGACCATTAAGTCAGCCAGTGGTTTAACAGCCTGCTGATAAAATAATCAGCCTCTCTGCCACGGTCTTCGTACGTGTATGGCAGCTGCCGGGCAGATCTCCTGACAGCAGAAGCATCTGATACATCTGTCATAGCTATAGCGCGGTACTGCCCTGCCGGTCTGACTTAGAGCCTTGGGCTCAAGCGGGCAGGATGTTACACACTGGCCGCAGCGTATGCATTTTATTGACTCAATTACCGGACGACGCATAATAAATCTGCGCGCCAGTCTACCGCTGAGGCTGGATGCCGAGGTCATCAATGAGTTTTCAGTTTTTGCCTGTTTGAAATCGGCAATAACCAGCTCGGAAATCAATTCTGACAGCAATCCCTGCCGGGCTATTTCTTCAGTTTCCGGATCAATGATCCTTATTTCGATCTCAGTCGGGTCAACAGTGCCTGCCTTAATCGCCTTCAAGGTCTGAAACAGCTTCATTCTAGAGACATCATGCCCAGTAATTGAGGCCATTACGGTGTCAATAGCTGGCGCGTCAAGACCGACAAGTACATATCCTGTCTTCTTAGGACTACCATTTCGCGGGCCGTTACCCTCCATTGAAATAACCGCGTCCATGACAAATAGTCTTGGCTTAAGGAACTTATTCAGATCAGCAAGCATAATGGCAAAAGCCTTGATGTCAGAGTAAACAGCATGAAATCTGGCCTTGCGAAGACCAGGGACCACGCCGAATTGATTCTTAAGTGCTCCGGTGATTCCTGTTAGAGCATGAGTTTTAAATTTGCTGATGCTGACCAGACCATCACAGTCAAGTACACCATTGGCGATATTAAGCTTCCTGATCGAGCTGTCGGCCGGAAACTCGACATCGCGGCCATGGTCGAAATCCGCCGCCTCGAGTGAAAGCTCCTCTGCTATAGCGGCCAGCCCACTTATACGAGTGGCCTTGGCAGTGCTCTCATGTGCAGGTGAATCACCATAGCTGAGCTTCAAGGACTGGTCTGGACCCAGCTCTCTGAGCATTCTGGCAACAGCTGCGAAGACTGCAGGATCAGTTGTTACTGCCAGATCTGAGGCTACTGCCGAGAGCAGATTTGGTTTAAGCAGTATTCGCTCCTCTGGTTTAAATAATTCATTAAGTTCCAGACTAGACCAGGCTAGCTTAAGACCCTTGAGGATCAGTTCCTGATCGTATCGATCTATCTTGATAAGACAAACAGTTGTCATATATACTCCGTTTCCGGCTGGCAGTCGGCTTTTGCCAGGATTTTATAATTGATATTATAGCATAGAAGGCTGAAAACAATGCATCTTGCGGCTCATTGGCAGTTATTTCCACCTTGGTATAATCAACGATTTTGACTAAATCCATTGTGCCAACTCGTAATCTCAGATAAAATTGTAATCGTTTGGTTAAATATCAGCTGCATATCTAGCGCAGCCAAAAAAACTAAGCTTCGAAGGAGTTTATTAATGGGTATTGAAACAATTTTTGCGTTGTTCGGCGGACTGGCGCTGTTCATTTTCGGCATGCACCAGATGGGCGAAGGTCTACAGAAAACTGCAGGCGATAAGATGCGAAATATTCTCGCTATGCTCACCGGTACACCTATCAAGGCAGTTATCGTTGGTGCGTTGGTCACAGTTATTGTACAGAGCTCATCCGCAACTACGGTTATGGTCGTTGGATTCGTGAGTGCCGGTCTGATGACACTTAAGCAATCAGTTGGTGTTATCATGGGCGCTAACATCGGAACAACCATCACAGCTTGGATAGTCGCAACCAAGATCGATGAGTATGCCTGGCTGTTTGTAGCCATCGGTTTCGTTCTGATGTTTTTCGTCAAGAGGCCCAAGATCAAATATCTCGGTCAGATAATTTTCGCTTTTGGTCTATTGTTTGTTGGTTTAAATAGCATGGGCGCGGCGATGAAGCCGTTAGCAAAGAGTCAGGAGTTTTCAGATCTGCTTCTGAGCATCAAGAATGTGCCGATTCTCGGAGTAATTGTCGGTGCGCTCTCCACGATAGTCGTTCAGAGCTCGTCAGCTGCCATCGGTGTTCTGCAAACATTAGGCGGAACCGCTATCGATGATCGCGGTACTCCGTTGATTTCTCTTTATCAGGCCGTTCCTATACTGCTCGGCAGCAACATTGGTACAACGATCACAGCTGTTTTGGCAACAATCGGTGGATCAAGAGACGCAAAACGTGCGGCTGCAGCTCATGCCGTTTTTAATCTCTTTGGTTCAATCGTATTTATTTTCCTGCTCAAGCCATTTACACATTTTGTGAATTTCATACTAGGCATGCTTGGTGTTACACGTATCGCAGACAGCAATACAGGTATCGCAGGTATGGTTACGCCGATCGCTGATTCGATGCGTGAGAGTATCGCTATTTCACATTCAGTATTCAATATAGTAAACACACTGCTCTGGCTCCCATTCATCTGGCTGATGGTCAAAATCGTCACAAGCATAGTCAGAGGCGAGGACCCCGTAGTTCACAAGAAGCTTGCGTTTATTGATTATAAGGTCGTCAACAGCCCCGCAATAGCGATCGATCTGGCTACTCAGGAGCTGGCCAGAATGACTGAGATAGCGACAACAATGACGCAGGACGCGCATAAGATCATTACGAACTATGACAAAGAGCTTGAAACCAAGATCTTTGCCAATGAGGATACTCTGGACTATCTTGAAAATGAGATTGTACGATATCTGTCGCATATATTCCAGTCATCCGTTATCACAGAGACTGATTCAGTCAGGATCGCCGGACTGATGCACGCTACCAATGATATCGAACGTATTGGTGACTATTGCAGCAACATCTGCGATACAGCTCTGCAGATGACAGAGAGAAACCTGGCCTTCTCAGAACAAGCAAACAGTGAGCTGGACGAGGCTTTTGCCCTGGTGGAGAAAATCGTTACAGAGACGATCTTCGCCCTTCGTAATACTGATCTTGTTACCGCTGGTAAGATCATGAGCCATGAGGATGAGATCGACGCCATGGAGGACAAGCTAAGAGAGAGCCATATGGAGCGACTCAACAATGGTGAGTGCGATCCTAAGACAACTGTTATCTTCCTTGAGCTTCTGCATACAATGGAACGAATTGGCGATCATTGCCAGAACATTGCTGAGGTCGTTGTCAGCGGAGGTAAGTACAAGGTTCATAATTATAAACGCGACGACGATTGATTCTTAGCTGTAAGATGGTCGATCCATTGTTATAAATAAGTAGGCGGAGCTTCTATAGATAGGAGCTCCGCCTTTTCAATTATCATCAATTTCTGATTGCCCAGCTATTATTCTGCCTAGATCTTCTCCATTGGCGCCATCTTGGCCATCAGTCGTTTGATGCCGTGATTTTCAAACTCAACAACAAGAATCGCGTCGTTTGCTACTGGAGTGATCTGTTCTATCCTGCCGTTGCCGAACTTCTGATGCTTGACCCTGTCGCCGCGGCGCAGAGTTGCCGGATCGATTCCCTGTTGCTTCTTGTTATCTTGATTCGGGCTTGCTGTTTTCTGTTGTCCGAAGCCCTGAAGCGGGCTCTGGTGTTTATGCACTGCCGGTGCCGGAGCACCAGGGAACTGAACTCTGCCTCTACCAGCCATCGAGAACGGCTCTGAGGCCGCACCACCCCTTGTACTGTTGGCTGCAGACGCTGTGCTGTCAGATCTTCTGTCACCGCTATATGACGAGCCTCTTGCAAATGAGCCGCCGAATCTGGCGCCACCGATCTCCTCAATATATTGATCGGGTATCTCAAGTACAAAAGGCGACACCCGGAAGGCCTGTGTCTGACCGAAAATTAGCCTTGAACCAGCTGTAGTTATATAGAGCTTCTTGCGCGCCCTTGTGATCGCGACATAGGCCAGTCGGCGCTCTTCCTCAATAGCGGCCTCACTCTCCATAGAGCGATAGCCTGGAAATAAGCCTTCCTCGAAACCGACAACAAATACCGTGTCGAACTCCAGTCCCTTGGCACTGTGTATCGTCATCAATCGCACATTATCCTGAGGAGTATCACTATCCATATCAGCATAAAGCGTTGCTCTCTCGAGATAAGCGCTCAAGACAGATATCAGGCTCTCGTCAGCTCCTTCAAGGTCCTCGGCAGCTGCCTGCTCTGGATTTTCACGAACACTTCTGAGCTGCTCTATGAAGGTCGATTGGAACTCAACAGCGTCAGAGAGAAGCTCCTTCAGGTTCTCGATCCGGTCCACAGAATCACTTACTGATGATTTTTCCTGTTGATCGATGATCTCCTGAATCAATCCGCTCTCATTCTCAACTGCTTCAATCAACTCAGCCAGATTAATTTCTCCCTCATTAAGCTGCTGACGGAAACGGTCGATCAGCTCATGAAAAAGCATCAAACGCCCACTTGATCTTGCCAGCTCAGGATATTGGCCCGACTGCCTGCAGATCTCCAGAGGTGCTTGTCCGGTTCTGGCCGCGATCGCCTCAACTGCCGCGACAGTCGCGTCGCCTATACCACGACGAGGAGTATTTATTATCCTGGCAAAAGACAACCTGTCGTCAGGTATCATGATCAGTCGCAGATAAGCCAGAACATCTCTGATTTCCTTACGATCATAAAATCGTGTACCGCCATAAATTTTATATGGAACACCCTGTTCTCTTAGCGCCGATTCAAGATTTCTTGATAGCGCGTTCAAACGATAGAGGATCGCCATTTCACCATATGGCTGCTCGCTGTCTGATCCATCAGCACGGCGCGATATCTCTCTGGCAACAAATCTGGCCTCCTCGCTGTGATTCTCTCCCTTATAGAAGGTGATCAGGTCGCCGTCCGGCAGCTCAGTACGCAGCTGCTTGCTCTTGCGTCCACGATTATTCTTAATGACTGCGTTGGCTGCTTGCAGAACATTATTGGTCGACCTGTAATTCTGCTCGAGCTTGATCACAGAGCAGTTCTTGAAATCCTTCTCGAAATCAAGAATGTTCTGGATATTAGCGCCACGGAAGCTATAGATCGACTGATCATCATCGCCGACGACGCATAGATTTTTATGGCCGGCTGACAGCATATGAACCAGCTTATACTGGGCATGATTAGTGTCCTGATACTCGTCAACCATAATATATTGAAAACGTTGCTGATATTGCTCAAGCACATCTGCGTTGTTCTCTAGAAGCTTAACGGCCTCGAAAAGAATGTCGTCAAAATCCATACTATTATTCTGCTTAAGAATTTGTTGGTATCGTCTGTAGACCTGAGCGACCTTCTCCTGAACAAAATCTGCTCCGGCCTCACGTTCGTACTGCTCCACTCCGATTAGTGAGTTCTTAGCTGTGCTGATCCGGCCATGAACCATGCGTACAGGGAATTTTTTGTCATCGATCGAAAGCTCCTTGAAGCATTGTTTAACTATTCTCTGCTGATCATCACTGTCGAGAATGGTAAAATGCTGCGTGAAACCAAGTCTATCGGCATACCTGCGTAAAATTCTCAGAAGCATCGAGTGAAAGGTACCAATCCACATAGAAGAACTGACACCGCCTACAAGAGCCTCAATCCTGCTCTTCATCTCAGCAGCTGCCTTGTTAGTGAATGTGATGGCCAGTATTGAAGATGGTCTGATATTCTCAACCTGGACCATCCAGGCGATTCTATGAGTTATAACTCTGGTTTTACCTGAACCTGCACCGGCCAGAATAAGCAGCGGACCGTCTTTATGCTGTACAGCTTGAGATTGCTGCGGATTAAGTCCCTTCAACAATTTATCGGCAGCCGAACCCGAGCCCGAAGACGCTCTGCTCGCGTCCTTGGCAGGCTTAGCTTCTCCCAGTACAAGCTGATCAAACATATCCATCAAAAACACCCCATAATAGAAATTTTTCCGATTAATAATCAGTCCTTCTCATAGACATATAGTGAGCCATAAGTCATCCAGACAAAACAATCGTTCTGCTATTATACAGGATATTCAGACAAAAGTGTAGGCAAACAGGTCGACAAAAAAGGACCGGTTTATTCAACCGGTCCCCCCCGCGCAAGAACGAATAATTTAGCGAAAATTATAATATCTTACTTACCAAAAACAGTTGGATCATAATATATTCACAGCGGTGTGCTGATCAGTAATTCGGCTCAATCAAGCCATAATTGCCGTCCTTGCGCTTATATACAGCACAAACCTTATCAGTTTCCATATCCAGATAAAGCAGGAAGCTATGACCTAGCATCTCCATCTGCAGTACTGCCTCTTCAGCGTCCATTGGGGATAGATCGAAAGTCTTCCTCTTGATGATAGTAGCCTCTTCGATCTCTTCTTCCTCGGGAGTAATGGCTTCGGTCTTGAGATATTCCTTCATGTAGGCGTAGTCATGGATTCTCTTCTCAATTTTGGTCTTATGCTTACGGATCTGACCCTCCATGAGCTCAACAGCTTGATCCAGAGCAGTGAATACATCATCTGCTACAGATTCAGCTCTGTAGAAATGATTCTTAATTTTCAGCGTTACCTCGATGCATTTTAGTTCAGCCTCTGGCCTGACCTTAACATTGGCAACTGCCTCGTCACCGAAAAACTTGTTAAACTTACCAAGCTTCTCCTCTATTCTCCTCTGCAGCTGGTCTCCTACCTTCATTCCTTTGCCTTGTACGTTGATCTTCATGATGACTGCTCCCTTCTGATTCTTATTTTATTTTTCCATCTCATGTTCCTTTCAACCATGAGTCTTATTCTTATTATAAACAATTATAGAACTCTCCTCGTATCAAGCAAGACTGTTCATAACTTAACAATCTGATATAATGAAACTGTTGTGCTGGAGGATATACCATGGCAAAAGTCGACATATCGTTGGTGGTTCCGGTTTTTAATGAGGAAGAGGTCATCTCCAAAACCCATGAGAGATTGATCAGAGTAATCGACAGCTTGGAGCTGAGCTCTGAGCTGATTTATATAAACGACGGCAGCAGAGATGCTACCGCCTCTATCATAAGATCTTTTTGCCAATCAGACAAGCGTATCAAAATGATCTCCTTCTCCCGCAACTTCGGCCACCAAACCGCAATAACGGCCGGTATGGACCATGCCGCAGGCGCTGCTATAGTCATCATTGACGCCGATCTGCAGGATCCGCCGGAGCTTATACCGCAGATGATCGATCTCTGGCAGCAGGGTTATCAGGTAGTTTATGGCAGACGCATCAGCAGAAGCGGCGAAACCTGGTTTAAAAAAACTACAGCCAGAATATATTACAGAACTCTTAAGCGATTAACAGATGTCAGCATACCCGTTGATGTTGGAGATTTTCGTCTTATCGATGCCTGTGTCAGAGACGCGCTGCTTAAGGTTCCTGAGCATAACCGTTATGTAAGAGGCTTGATCAGCTGGCTCGGCTACAAGCAGACCTTCGTCGATTATGTCCGGGATTCCAGACAAGCTGGAATTTCAAAATATCCATTTTCGAAAATGCTGCGGCTGGCAGCCGACGGCATCACATCGTTTTCATATAAGCCACTCAAGCTTGGAATATCGATCGGCTTATTACTGAGCGTTTTCAGCCTGGTTCTGGCTTTTGCCGTATTTATATCACGCTTATTCGATCTTGTCTGGATGGAGCCTGGCTATGCTTCGCTTATGTGTGTGATTCTGTTCTTCTTCGGAGTTGTTTTAATCATTCTGGGAATTATGGGTGAGTATATCGCCCGCATATTTGAGGAGGTTAAGGATCGTCCTCTCTATATCATTTGCGACAAAGAGGGCAACTTCCTACATCCTTCTCGCGATAACGCTGTTGATAGTATTTCTAGTTTTCCTGCTGATCAAGCCTGAAGCTTGAAGGCAATAGCATTTCCATTGTGAATTCTTCGTATTCTCCGTTTGGTTTTGCTGACAGCAGTATAAAATCCCCAGCAGCGAATTCTGCCATTACCTGACGGCAAATACCGCAGGGTCTGCAGAAATCATCCTGGTCGCAAACTACGGCCATTTTGCGGATCTTTCTACTTCCTTCAGATACAGCTTTGAAGATCGCGGTCCTTTCTGCGCAGCAGGTCGCTCCATAAGATGCGTTTTCGACATTGCAGCCGCTGTATTCCCTGCCCATATCATCAATCAGCGCCGCACCTACTCTGAAATTGGAATAAGGTACGTAGGCGGTGTCTTTTGCCAGGATGGCTCTGTTAATAAGCCTTCTGTCCTCTGTTGAATTATCCATAATTAGTACCCCCTAGGCAGAATTGTATAGAAAAAGGCAGCCTCTGGCAATTAAGTATTGCCTTCGGGCTGCCTCTGTTCTATTTAGTGTAAATTAGACTTTGAAGTGTTGCTTATTGAATTAGATCAAAGAGCGCCGTCCTTCTTAGCCATGAAGGTTACGAGGTCAACAACACGGTTGGAGTAACCCCACTCATTGTCATACCATGAAACTACCTTGAAGAAGCGCTTCTCGCCCTTGAGGTTGTTCTGCAGTGTTGCCAGTGAATCATAGATTGAAGAACGTTTATCATGAATGAAATCTGTTGATACGAGCTCTTCGTCTGTGTAACCAAGGATATCCTTCAGATATGTCTTGGAAGCTTCTTTGAGCTTAGCGTCGATTTCTTCGATTGAAGTATCGCGTGAAGCTGTGAAGGTCAGGTCAACTACTGAAACTGTAGGGGTAGGTACGCGGAATGACATACCAGTCATCTTGCCGTTTACGCTAGGCAGAACCTGTCCAACAGCCTTAGCTGCACCGGTTGTAGAAGGGATGATGTTGATAGCTGCAGCACGTCCGCCTCTCCAGTCCTTCTTGGAAGGGCCGTCAACGGTCTTCTGTGTAGCTGTGTATGAATGAATAGTTGTCATCAGGCCCTGCTCAATGCCGATGCCTTCCTTAAGAAGAACATGAACGACAGGTGCCAGGCAGTTGGTCGTACAAGAAGCGTTTGAAACGATGCTATGAGCTGCTGCGTCATACTCGTTCTCGTTAACGCCCATGACGATCGTCTTAACATCACCCTTACCAGGAGCTGAAATGATAACCTTCTTAGCGCCGGCTTCGAGATGGCCTTTTGCCTTCTCTGAATCTGTGAACAGACCGGTTGACTCGATAACATACTCAACACCGAGCTCGCCCCATGGCAGATCAGCAGGATTTCTCTGAGCCATTACGCAACGAACCTTATTCTTGCCGTTTATGACGAGAACATCATTCTCTGCTGCGTCAGCGCTGCTCTTCTCTGTTGTTACTTCATGCTTGAACTGACCCTGTACTGAGTCATACTTGATCTGGTAAGCAAAATAGTCAGCGTCGGTCGAGATGTCGGCAACAGCAACAACATCGATCTCTGTGCCAAGAAGGCCCTGATCGCAAATTGCCTGGAATACCATACGTCCAATACGGCCGAAACCATTGATACCTACTTTAATAGCCATGTGTTTCAATCCTCCTGATTTTATTACCCCTTGATAGGGTATTATTGCGTTTGCATCATTTCAATTTTAGTCGAAAACAGCTGTTTTTTCAACTATAAGCTTATGACAACAGGCAAGAAATAACACATCA
>CAZSLR010000059.1:0-10519 GCA_964607635.1 uncultured Oscillospiraceae bacterium | reverse complement strand
GGGTAGTTGAATGCAGTTGAATGCAAAACTAACTTCTGGTTTGATAATTTTGTCAAGTTAATGCAAAACTAACTTCTGGATAAACAAACGATTTATGGCTCTATTTTTTCAACTGGCATTAAGCTCAAATATGAGTTGTATGCATATCCTGTTCTTCCATCAGGCAGTACTATTTCTGACCAATAATCAGACACTGCAACTCTTTTCAGAGCCTGAGCCTGGTAAACCTCTGTTATAACCGCATTATCTGTCGAAGGTCCATTCCTGATGTTCAACCAGCTATTATCAACATAGACCCAGGAATTGTCAGGATACCACTGTATCCCCTCACCCTTTGTTTCATCTGTAGTATCGTCAACACTCTGATTATCAGTAGGCTCAGATCCAGCAGTCTGACTGTCAGAACCGAGTGAGTCACTCACAGTGGTATTATCTGAAATACTCGCCGAGCTATCAATAATCTCAGAATCAGTCTTCTCATGGTCATCTGATACCAGACTGCAGCCGGAAATAATCAGCAGTAGTACTAGACATACAAATAATACTGCTGCTTGGCTGGAAATTTTCGATTCTCTACCTTCTATCAATGCTTCGTCGCTCCCCAACAGAAATGCTTCATAGGTAATCTGGTTTAATTGTATTGCCTTATGATCAGACAGGCTATAGAATTATTCCACTACATTTTAGCAGATTGGAGCAGCTATGAACACTTTCATCACCGACATCAACGGAATCTGTTTTAATCTGGCAACTGAGCCATCTCTCTTTTCACCAGAACAGGTTGATAAGGGAACTCTTGCGATGTTATCTGCCGTCGATCTGGAAAGAGGGCAAAAATTACTTGACTTAGGCTGCGGGTACGGGATCGTTGGACTATATGCTGCACATTTTATCGGACCAGATAATGTTTGGTTGCTGGACAAATCTAGCAAAGCAGTTGAATTAAGCCGTATAAACGCTGTAGCGAACAACCTCGAAGCAATTAATATTCTACTGTCAGATGGCCCTGAGGTATTATTGCAAACAGGCCATCAGGCGACTTTTGATTGGATATTGTCGAATCCTCCATATCATGAAGATTTCAGCGTTGCCAGAAGATTTATCGAGGCTTCATTCAAGCTCATAAAAACTGGCGGCAAGCTCGTATTGGTTGTAAAAAGACTTAAATGGTACAACAACAAGCTAAGGTCTGTATTTGGCGGAGCGAAAATTCATAATATCAATGGATACTATGTTTTGGTTGCTGAGAAGAGAACTCACGCTTTGAAGCTGAGCAAAATAGATGACAGACAAAAAACAACCAAAAAGCATCTTAGGAAAGTTCAGAAATCAAAAAAAACACATCGTTCTATCGATAAGAACGATGTGCCCTCATGAAGCGTGATTTTTTGTTAAGCCTTCGCTTCAATAATGATCAGGCTTCTTTCTCTTTGCTGCTGAAAAAATCATTGAGCTCAGCAATGAGTTTATCGCAATTAATGCCATGAACCATGCAGGCTTCTTCGACGGTTTCTCCTGATGCCATAACACAGCCCAGGCAATGGAGACCATTCTTGAAGAAGATAGGTGTTGTTCCCTGATCAAGACTCAGGACTTCAGAAATAATCATATCCTTAGTGATAACCATTTATTTTCCTCCTGTTTTCTATCTATCGACAACTATTTGTGTCGCAGAATCAACTCACAGTATTTTACAATATTATTGTCTAACTAACAACCTTCTGTAAGCTGCATTCTCTTATCTGTTCTTAATGTTACATCTTCTATATTCCAAGCAACACATCAAACACCGGCAAAAGTATCCTTTATGCTATCAACCATTGAATTTTAAGCTCATGATATTTAGTACAAAAGGTTAAAAATATTGATAAAACCGTTGAATTTAGCTATTTTACCCGATTCTGCTCTTGACACTTCTTGCCCGTTCGTATGATAATATGTCAAGAAATATCTCCCAAAGGAGGCTCCTATCCATGAATAAGACTGATCTGATCGATGCAGTTGCAAAGGAAACAAAGCTGAGCAAAAAGGATTGCGAGAGTGCTATCTCCGCAGTACTAGAGACCATCACTAACGCTCTTGCCAAAGAAGAGAAAGTTGTTCTCGTTGGCTTCGGTACCTTTGAAGTGCGCAAACGTGCTGCCCGTAAAGGCCGCAACCCCAGCACTAAGGAAGAAATCAAGATCCCTGCATCAAAAGCACCTGTTTTCAAGGCCGGCAAAGGTCTGAAGGACAAAGTCAACAACTAATTGCTGAATTTTGTTCAGGTACGAAGAGAAGTCTGACCTGTATACAGAAATGTATCGAGGATCAGGCTTCTTTTTTATATTTTGAGCATTTGTGATTCTGCATATTCACTTTCCAAATAACGCATATTAATGCATACCAGGTCATGAAGATGACATATAGCTACAGTATTTGAATACTCCGCAAGTGAATCCTTGCTGCTTTTTACAGCATAGCGAATATCTCTTTCGATATGTGCCGGTTTAACGCGAAAATGCTTTGCGGTCTCAGGATAAAGCGTTTTTGTTACTGGACTAAGAAGTGATGGATCTGCTGCGGTTTGATGCAGCATAAATCTCAGATATCTATAACCCTTCAGATGCTGTGGAACTTGCTCGCGAGTCAGAACAGTATCTACTGAGCAAATGATTCTATCCAGGTTTTCCTGCAGAACACTCTGATCATTGCTAAGAAGTCTGCCTGCGACTTCTCTGATGCGTTTGGCAGCATAAGGAGATCCCCGGCGTCCGTCAACCATGTAATGAACCTTACCTGCAGTATCCATCAGGCCGACATAGCCACAGCGATCCACAATACTGGATACCCGCAGAAGCATGTCCTGGTCTGAAGAAGCTATATAGAAGCCATGACTTCCTTTAATACTGTTTTCAATATCATCGTATGATCTCTGTGCAGAAACGGTCATTACTCTCACCTCCGGCCAACATTTATAGTTGTAGTGAGAATAATGACATATCAGTAATGACAATAACATAGAGTATTCTGGAAGAATTTAGCATTTTGAGCTTTTTTAGCGAAAAAACTAGAAAGTTGGGAAGAAATGAATAATCATTCCACCAAATGAGAAATAAAGTGATTGATAGCGCTCGCAGCAGCTAGCTCATCGGATCCAGAACATTTGATTTCAAGCCAGGTACCCTGCTTGAAGTTTGCCGCCATTAAATCAAGAATTCTCTTAACATCTACTTTTACATCATCAGATAATAGCAGGCATTCCGATTTGTGTTTTTTTGCGATAGCGCATAGCTTACTGGCCGGTCTGGCATGCAGACCGGATGGATTTGGCAGTTGAACTCTGATAGTGACCATAAACGTATGAGATCCCCTTGTTTTGATAAATTTATTATTCTGATGTCTGGATTGCATCGGCCGATGTGGATATCGCCTCTACTCTGATTATATAACGACTTCTTGGCGTATATTCAATCTTGTAAGCCTTATCGCTCTCAGGAACTTTTTGACCGAAGCCATAATAAAAAGTACCTGAATCAGTTTTGACACTATTACGTCCAATTTGCTTCTTATCAAGTATAGTTTCTTCAATATTTAGACGTCCGGTGACTACAGCAGGCAAATCGAGTACTCGAGGTACAGTGATAGTTACAGAGAAATATATAAATGCGGCAGTAAGCACTACCGGCAAAAAGTAGCTGATAGCATGGCGGTTCTTGTGGTCGGTGTTAATCTTAATTCTGTACAACAGAAGCGCAAATAAGCATAAAGATAGCAGCAGACATAGAGATAGGCTGTAGATATAATAAACCATTATCCGTCTGGCTCCTTCCTGCATATGTTACGGTCATGCCCAATTATACTTACTTTATGTTATTACAAGTTATAATGTACATGCAAGGAATTATAGCATAACTGTTATGACTCTAAGCTTATTTATCTGATTTGGGCATCAGGTTTGCTGATGCTAGTACGAAACACTGGCAATATACACTGAATAAATAACATTAGTCGTACAATAATCAAACAATAAACATATCGACCTATTAGCACTTTTCATGTAGAATTACTCTATTAATTAGGAAAGGAGTGAAACAAATTGACTGAACATATAGATATGGTTAGAGAATTTACTGATCTGATCAATACCAGCCAAGGGAAAATAGTTTTTACAACAGCAGAAGGCGATAGACTAGTTGCCGACAGTATGCTCTCTGCCCTTGTTGGTTTTGCGACCATTCTGAACGCGGCAAAAACAATACCGCTGACCTTCACCTGTGAAAACGAAGATGACAGAATTAAGCTCGAGGAATTTCTCAAGCGATACGATCTTCTTTGCCAGCCAGCCTCCTAGGCTGTGACTGGTCTGTCTGCAGGCTAATTAATGATAAGTTCCCGCCAGATTGGATACAAGCATAACAACAAGGCCGTTATACGGCTTTTTTTATTGACTTTTTATGTATATCATGCCAAAATGTTTACCGATGTTAACAGAGAGGTTTTTGAATATGAGTCTTGATGAACTTAAACCAGGACAGTGTGCTACTGTACTAAGTATCGAAGGTGACAGCCTTTTCAGACAACGATTGATAGCTATGGGTGTAACACCGGGAACTTGGATAATGCTGCGTAAACTTGCGCCCTTGGGAGACCCGATGGAGATCAGGGTGCGTAACTACTCGTTGTCGATCCGCAAGAAGGATGCCAGATCTATAAAAATTGATCTGCTGGAAGGAGCGTAACAAAATATGTCAACAATAGCTCTTGCTGGCAATCCAAACAGCGGCAAAACAACTCTTTTTAACAGATTGACCGGAACCAGGCAGACAACCGGAAACTGGCCCGGCGTTACAGTAGAAAAAAAGGTTGGTATGATCAAATATCATGGAGATATTCTCACACTTGTTGACCTGCCGGGTATATACTCATTATCCCCGTATTCTTTAGAAGAAATCGTTACCAGGAATTTTATTCTTGATGAGAAGCCTGATGTTGTAATTAATATAATCGACGCTACCAATCTAGAACGCAACCTATATCTGACCTTGCAGCTCAAGAGGCTGGGACGTCCCTTGATCGTTGCCTTAAATATGATGGATGAAATCATTAGTCATGGTGATAAGCTTGACACATCAAAGCTTCAGGAGCTGCTTGGTGTTCCAGTAATCGCTATATCAGCAAAAAAGAATGAAGGAATGGATGAGCTGCTGGACGCCGTGGTGTTAATGGCTAATCAAAACAACAGTGAGCTTCCGGACTATGATCCGGATGGTCATAGGCACGAACATCATCATGCACACCAGCATGAGCATCAACACGGTCAGCCTCATCCCCATAATCCTACACATGAGCATATCCACAGTCATCCTGATGGAATTGTTCATGCTCACCCGCATCCAATCGGACATCACCTTTCAGTTTCAGCTAATCATTATCCTGCGGAAACAGACGAACAGACGGCCGAACTGTATCGCCAGGCCTCTGCTATACATGATCAGGTTCTGGTTCATAGTCATCCGCCGCATGCGCTGACTAAGTCAGACAAGATTGATAGGATTCTGACAGGCAAATGGCTTGCCATACCTATATTTCTATTGATCATGCTGCTAGTTTTTCAAATAACCTTCAGCGAGAATCTCGGAGGCAGGCTTACTGAGCTGCTGGATGTCTTTTTCCAGGATATTATAGGCGGCGCTGTCAGCAGCTGGCTGGTCGCCGCGCAAGCTCCAGCCTGGATAAGCAGTCTGCTGGTTGATGGAATTATAGCTGGTGTCGGCGGTGTACTGACCTTTCTTCCTCAGATAACTCTACTGTTCATCTTCCTGACGCTTCTGGAAGATACAGGCTACATGGCAAGAGCTGCATTTATTGTTGATAGAATCTTTCAGAAGCTTGGACTCTCAGGCCGCAGCTTCATTCCGATGCTCATGGGCTTTGGCTGTACTGTCCCGGCTGTTATGGCAGCCAGAACACTTGAGAATGAGCGAGAACGCAGGCTGACTATCCTGATTACCCCCTTTATGTCCTGCGGTGCCAGAATGCCGATATACGCGTTTTTCGCGTCACTCTTTTTCGCTTCGAACAAAGGGCTGGTAACTTTTTCTATGTATTTTATCGGTATTTTGATAGCCATTTTGTCAGCAGTTATTATTTCTGCCTTAAGCCGCGGCAAGGGACATACCGAAGCCGCTTTCATGATCGAGCTGCCACCGTACAGACTGCCGGACAGCAAATCGCTTTTTCTTCATGTCTGGGACAAGGTCAAGGACTTTGTTGTCAGGGCAGGAACATTGATTTTCGCAATGACGATCGTTGTTTGGTTCATGCAGTCTTTTGACTTAAGTCTGAGAGTTGTCTCTGATAACGCTGACAGCATCTTCGGTGTTATCGGCGGTCTGATCGCTCCCTTGTTGAGGCCGCTCGGCTTTGGCAATTGGCAATCAGCTGTAGCTCTCTTAACAGGACTCATCGCAAAAGAATCAGTTGTTGCGACAATTGGCATACTTTTTACTGAGCAGCAGATGCTTAGCATGTTTACACCACTTTCCGCATATGCGTTCATGACTTTTACCTTGCTATATACTCCCTGTCTTGCCGCGCTCGGCGCGATCAAGCGAGAAATGAACAGTTGGAAATGGACCGGCTTCGCTGTACTATGGCAGACAGGAATGGCCTGGTCAGTAAGCTTCCTGATCTATCAGATCGGCAAGCTCATGGGGCTTTAGAATTATGTTGAAATATTCACCTTATATCGTTGTCGCCTTAATATTCGCATTGGCTGCCTGGATATTGATCAGGCATATAGTCAGACTGGCAAAAGGCAAGAGCACCTGCGGGTCTTGCTCAGATTCATCAGAGAGCTGCAATAGCGGCTGTGCTAGCTGCAGCTATGCCAGCAGGTGTAACACCTATAACACAGGTGATAATGATGGAACCGCTGATTGCAGCAAGCAGGACACAATGGATTGATTATGCTAAAATGTCCTCAATGGTTTCATATTTATTTAGATAAATTGAGGTATATGATATGTCAGAAATAAACTTAAGTCCTGCTAGCGAAGACTATCTGGAAGCAATGCTCTTGCTTTCTGATGATCAGGACAAGGTCAGATCAGTAGATATCGCCGACCACCTGAATGTGTCTAAGGCAAGTGTAAGTAAGGCAATTGGCATTCTCAAGCAGGCCGGGCTTGTTAATCACGATTATTATGGTCTGATTCATTTAACACCAGAAGGTAAAAGCATGGCAAGAGAGATCATGCAGAGACATACAATGCTCAAACGCTTCCTGACTGAGGTTCTTCATATCGACGAAGAAACAGCTGAACGTGACGCCTGCAAAATGGAACACGCGATCAGTGAAGAAACTAAGGAGAAATGGCTCCAGTACCTTTCAAGAGTATTGTGATTATCTCTGCCCTTGGACATGAGTTAACAATTACCAAACAGTTTAGTTATTCAGATTTTATGCCACGTAACAATTCCGCAAGCTGCCCGATATCATCCAGTATGATATCGGGTTTTGTTGTACTGGCCGCGATCTCCTCCAGGTTCGTTTCACCTGTCAGCACGGCAATGCCTAGAATACCGGCCCGTTTTGCCAACTCAAGGTCAGTATAAAGCCTGTCGCCGACCATGGCCAGCTCTTCCCTGCTGAAGCCTCTGTCAGCCAAAACCATATCTACCATCGCTGTCTCGGGCTTCCCAATTACGATTTGAGGCTCAGTATCTGTACAAGCCTTGATCATCGCCATTATAGATCCGCAATCCGGCAAAACCTTGCCATCAGCCAGCGGACAGACAAAATCCGGATTAGCGCCGGCCCAGAGCACACCTCCGCGAATCAGATCACAGGCTATATCTACTTTTTCGTAAGTGAGAGTTGTGTCAAAACCAATCACGACCATATCGGCTTGCTCATCACGCTTTCGAATCAGCTCGAACCCTGCCTCTTGCAAGGCTCTTTCAAAATCAGGCGTACCGACAGCGTACAGGCGCTGTTTGCCGGTTCGCTTTAGATAAAGAATCAAAGCGTCGGTAGAGGTCAGCATCCTGCTTCTGTCAACATCAAAACCCAATCGTTTCATACGCTCAACATAATAATCAGCATGCCGTGATGAATTGTTAGTTAGAAAAATAAACTGGCTGTCAGTGATAGATGCGAAAAATTGATCTGCACCGGGCAGAGCATCGTCCTCAAGCGAAACAGTTCCATCCATATCCAGCAGCCAGCAGCGGACTTTTGCCAGTTTATCCAATGTCGCAGGGTCAATATTGCTTAGCTTTTGCATCAATGTTGTCCTTCCAATATTACAATTTCTTAGCAGCTCCGTGTTCGATTGAAAATTTAATCAGCAGAATCAGCCAGCAGCTTCAACAGATCGTTCTCATCTATTATCTCAACGCCAAGCTCACGAGCCTTGTCCAGCTTACTGCCGGCTGCTTCACCGGCAACAACATAGCTTGTCTTCTTAGATACACTGCCGCTGACCTTACCTCCGGCGGCTTCTATAAGCTCTCTTGCCTGTTGTCGATCCATATTAGGCAAGGCACCTGTCAATACGAAGGTTTGACCGGCAAGCCTGCCGCCAGATGATGATTTCTCGTTTATGTCTGTGCTGATGCTCACACCAGCTTGCTCAAGCTTGTCGATAAGATGAAGTGTCTGTTCCTGTTTGAAAAATGCTACTATCGCGGCCGCACTGATCGGGCCGATGTCCGGCAGCGCCATCAGTTCCAGCTCAGTGGCATGTGCCAGTTCCCTTAATCCGCCAAAAGCGGTTGCCAGAGATCTAGCGGCTTGACGACCGATATTTCTGATTCCCAGTCCTGCAATCAGACGATCCAGTGGTCTTGATTTAGCCTGCTCGATCGCGTTAAGCAGATTTTCGACAGATTTTTCCCGACCTATCAGCCGCTGCTCCAAAATTACGGCCCTATGCTTATCAAGATAGAAAATGTCAGCCAGACTGCCAAGAAATCCCGCACTCATCAGGGCTTCAACTGTCGACGGTCCCATTCCCTCTATATCCATAGCATCTCTTGACGCGAAATAAATCAAATGTCGACTAAGCTGCGCAGGACAATCCGAGCCTGTACAGCGAAGATCAGCACTATCCTCATCTCTGACAGCAGGAGCACCACAAACCGGGCAGCTGTCAGGCAGTCTGAAAACCTCGAGCTGCTGCTCACGCAGATCATGGCGCACAGATAATACGGCCGGTATAATATCTCCTGCTTTTTGTACGAGCACTGTATCGCCAACCGCCAGACCAAGCTGTTCAATATAATCCTGATTGTGCAGTGTTGCCCGGCTGACTGTCGTTCCGGCCAGCAAAACCGGCTCCAGGATCGCCATGGGAGTTATTCTGCCAGTCCTGCCAACCTGTACGATTATATCTCTAACGATCGTTTCCTTCTGTTCAGGCGGATATTTATAGGCAACCGCCCATCTTGGAACCTTGCTGGTACTCCCCAGGCGCTCACGGTCTGCCAGATCATCCAGCTTGATAACTGCCCCATCAATACCATAATCAAGTGCGAATCTTTTGCTGCCAATACTGGCTACTGCGTCAAGCACCTCATCCGCACTATGACAAACACAATAGTCAGGACTGACATTGAAGCCCTGATCAGCTAGCCAGCGCAGGCTCTGTGAATGAGTTTCCCATTCAGGATCACTGCAATGCTGAACGTTGAATACGAATAACCGCAATCCTCTCTCGCTGACAATGCTGCTGTCAAGCTGACGCAAGGTACCAGCCGCACAGTTACGTGGGTTTGCGAACATCTTGCCGCCTGCAGCCTCCTGTCTGGCATTTACCTGCTCAAAAGCAGCAGTCGGCATATAGACTTCGCCTCGCACCTCAAGATCTGCCACAGCGGCTCTCAGGCTCAAGGGCACATCGGAAATTTCCCTTAGATTAGCTGTTAT
Organism: uncultured Oscillospiraceae bacterium; assembly: GCA_964607635.1. Classification (GTDB taxonomy): domain Bacteria; phylum Bacillota; class Clostridia; order Saccharofermentanales; family UBA5734; genus JAAYFZ01. The sequence goes on along the minus strand of CAZSLR010000059.1, from coordinate 606 downwards.
ATCTTCACCGCTGCTTACACCATCACCTCTGGTAAATCCAAGCACCAAACGACCATTCTCATATCTCAAGCCTACAGACAAGCCATCAATTTTCTGCTCAACAACAAAAACCGCTTGCTCATTGTCACGCTTCATACGATCAACGAAGCTGACGATATCATCGGTACTAAACACATCCTGCAGCGACAACATTGGATAACGATGACTGACAGAAGGCAGGTCCCTTCTGGTGCTGCCTCCTACCCTGCTGCTCGGCGACTGCTCGCTGGCAAGCTCGGGCCAGGCAGCTTCAAGCATACGAAGACGCTGCATCAGTTGATCATATTCCTGATCACTTATACTTGGAGCGTCCTCATCATAATAGCGCCTGTTGTGCTCAACAATCTCCTGACGCAGCTCTTCTATCTGCTTGTTGATCTCATCCTGGTCAATCATTAAAACCTCCGTAGGCTCATTAATCAAAAATCACTTGAGACATATATGAAGATATGTTCAGCGGCTTCTATTGCGAGCCAGAAAAACAACAGGCAAAATCGCGCAAGCGACAGGAATCACGGTCCAAATCTCCCAAGGTATTTTGATAAATCCATCTAGCTGACTTATAAG
>CAZSLR010000058.1:0-10520 GCA_964607635.1 uncultured Oscillospiraceae bacterium | reverse complement strand
ACGTCCTGAAGAAGAATAACCTTCATGTCTATTACCTCCAGATTTTGAGTAACCTATATTCTATCATACTATCTTTGTCTTGGGATGTATGCAGCGCGCTAAAGTTTTATCCTTGAACATCAAGCCGGCTTATGCTACACTCCTGACAGAATAAACAGCATGTGTTTGTATGCTTCGGCACTGGCATAAGCCAGGGGAACACGGATGAAAATTCCGGACTATCCCAGTAACCGTGAAGCTGACGAAACGACAATATCCACTGTTCCGCAAGGAATGGGAAGGTGTCGGATTAGGATGAAGCTAAGTCGGGAGACCTGCTTACACATTTTAATGCTCCTGGGGTTGAGAGATCATATCACGGCTTTTTTGTCGTTATTTGAGAGCTCCACAGCATTGCTGTGGAGCTTTTTTGATGCTCCTTCGGATTAGCTGTTTATTTAATAATCTTTAGGAGGGATCTGTATGAGATCACACAAGAACAAGCTTAGAACAACGGCCGCGCTGATAATTGTATTGGCGCTTCTGACGGCGGCTTTTGCCGGCTGCTCAGGAAATGGGACAACGGAAACTACAGCACCGACGATCAGCTCAGTACCTGTTGAGACGACAACTATTGCTGAAACCACTACAGAGGCTGTTGAAACCACAGCCACTGATAGCTCAGCGATCGCGCTTACGGACATGAAGGGTCGGGATTTCAAGCTGGATGGACCAGCCACAAGAATCGTTGCTTTGACCGCAGCCGATTGCGAAATCCTATATGCTGTAGGTGCAGGAGACACACTTGTCGGTCGAGGCGAATATTGCAATTATCCTGAGGAAGTGCTTGATATTCCGGCAGTGCAGTCTGGAAGCGAGACAAATATTGAGCAAATTATTGCCTTGGAGCCTGATGTTATTATCATGGGTACAATGGATCAGTCACTAGAACAGATAGAGGCTCTAGAGCAGGCCGGATTTCTTGTTGTAGTAACAGATGCTCAGGATGTCAATGGAATATACGAATCAATTAGCTTAATCGGCGGAGTTACAGGACATGATTCTGAAGCTGTCGAGCTTAATGAAGACATAAAAACTGAACTTGCAGCTATCAGCGAGAAAGCATCAGAAAAAGCTGGTTCTGAAAAGAAATCTGTTTATTTCGAGGTATCGCCTCTCGAGTGGGGACTCTGGGCAGCAGGCAGCGGCACCTTCATGAATGAGCTGGCCGAATTGATCGGACTTGAGAACAGCTTCTCTGATGTCGATCAATGGGGAGAGATTTCTCAGGAGCAGGTAATCGAGCGTGATCCGGATTATATTGTTACTATAGCAATGTATTTTGGCGAAGGCCCGAAGCCTGAAGAAGAAATCATGAGCAGACCAGGCTGGTCCGATTTAACTGCGGTAAAAAATGAACAGGTTTTCAACGCTGATTCTGATGAGCTTTCAAGACCTGGACCGAGAATAGTTGAAGGAATCAAATCGCTATATTCTTTTGTTTACGGCGAGAGCTGACAGGAGCATTATGATAAGATCAGATCGCTTCCGGACTCACGAATATCTAGTTTTCTCAGCAGTTATGACTGTTGTTTTTGTGGTATGTGTTTTTGCAGGAAGCGTCAAAATTCCAATAGCTGAGATCCTTGGTGTATTCAAGTCTCTGCTTACAGGCTCCGAGGCAGAGAGCAGCAGAGCTCTGCAGATCATAATAAATATCAGAATTCCACGCGTGCTTAATGTCGCACTTACAGGTGCGGCATTGGCACTCTGTGGAGCTGCTATGCAGGGACTGCTGCGTAATCCCCTGGCAGACGGCTCAACGATGGGTGTATCCTCAGGTGCTTCTCTGGGGGCGATCATCTCTATAGCTTTTGGGATCACGCTACCTGGTTTTTCAACAGGCAGTACCATAATCATGTCGATAATATTCGCCTTCGCCTCTCTCCTGATTATTCTTGGCCTTGCATATAAGCTTGATTATTCGCTGGCAACCAACACGATCATTCTAATAGGTGTTATTTTTACGATGTTCGCACATAGCATCATCAGTCTGATCGTTGTTTTCGCCGGTGATAGAGTTAAATCAATTATGTTCTGGACAATGGGATCTTTGGCTGGCAGCAATTACAAAAACTCAGCGGTTCTTGCAATCTCACTTCTAATCTGCGGTACGATCATCTTGCTGCTGACAGATGAGTTGAATGCTTTTGCCATAGGCGAGGAGAACGCACGTCATATCGGGGTTAATATCAGAAGGGTCAAGCTGCTCATACTGATAATGGTATCTGTACTCATTGGTGTAACAGTTTCAATCGGCGGTACTATAGGATTTGCCGGATTGGTTATCCCGCATATGTCCAGAATGCTTGTCGGTCCGAATCATAGGCGCCTGCTGCCGGCCAGTCTCTTCGCAGGTGCGAGCTTCTTGATGCTGGCTGATCTGATCGGCAGAACAATTTTACGACCGCTGGAGCTGCCGATAGGTGTAGTAACCTCATTTATCGGTTCTATAGCTTTTGTCTATATCTTCTATTCCGTAAGGAAGGTGAAATAAAATGCTGAGAACAGAGAATCTCACAGTAGCTTATGGCGAACTGAAAATAGTAGATAATGTCAGCTTCTCAGTCGATCCACAGCAATGGTTGATGGTCGTTGGTCCAAACGGCGCCGGTAAGAGCACAATTATAAAAGCAATCACCCAGGAAATCTCTTATAAGGGAGAGGCATTCTTACACAACCAGAACATCGCTTCTATCCGCCCGGTTGAGCTGGCCCGAAAAATCGGGGTTTTATCACAGAGTCATCATGTTGGCTATTCCTTCACAGTCGAGGAGATTGTAAGACTGGGCCGCTACGCCTGGCGCAGAGGACCTCTGGCAGACGAACCGAACGAATCTGAAGAAAAAATCAATAACGCTCTGGAGCTAACTGGCATGAATAAGCTGCGCGGACAATCAGTAATGACATTATCAGGCGGCGAGCTGCAGCGAGCGTTTCTCGCACAGCTGTTCGCACAGGATCCAAAACTTCTAATTCTCGACGAACCTTCCAACCATCTCGATCTGGTTTATCAGAAGCAGATGTTCGGACTAATTCGCGAGTGGTTAAAACAGCCTGGCAGAGCGGTTGTTTCAGTCGTTCATGACCTCAGTCTGGCAAAAGCCTACGGCACGCATGCATTGCTTCTTAACAAAGGCAGACTGGAGGCATCTGGTGTGATCGGTCAGGTGTTAAGCCCTGACAGATTGAGTAATGTTTATAATATGGATGTGCAGTCCTGGATGCAGGAGCTGCTGCAGGTATGGCGATCACCAGCTGAGGGACGTATAAATGATCCTGTATAGTTTTCCCAATGGAGATCAGTTATCAAGACGAGACAACAGTCTGATCATGGCTTTTGCCGGGGTGAGACGAGTTTTGAGCACTTCTCCTCACAATGGCGGACTGCGTGATGATATTATGCATGTCTTCAACCACTGCGCCGAAAGAACCGAGGACTCAATGCGCGGCAGCAGTTATTGTGAGCATATCGCAATTCTGGCCTCTGAGCTTGGACTCGATCCAAAGATTACCTGCGGAATCAGCACCGGCGCATATGCTGAGAATGTGGCTATAGTAACAAATAGCTATCTGGACACCGAGGTCACAGCAATTGTTACCGCCGGAATCGACATTAACGGCAGTCGTGTAGGCGATAAGACAGAATGGCACGAATCAGAAAACGGCTATTTGCATGTTCCAGGAACGATAAATATTTTGCTTATATTCAGCAGCGATCTTACTCCGGGGGCTTTGACTCGTGCGCTGATAACCTGTACAGAAGCAAAATCTGCCGCTATTGCTGAGCTATGTGTCCCGAGCTGTTATTCGCAAGGTCTTGCCACCGGATCAGGAACTGATGGTGCCATATTGGTTTGTGACCCGAACTCGCCTGTTAAACTCACTGAGGCTGGAACTCATTTCAAGCTCGGCGAACTAATAGGTATTACCGTAATTAAAGCGGTTAAAGAGGCACTGTACTTGGAAACAGGATTGAATGAAGTGCGACAGTATGATTTCTTCCGACGTCTTGGCAGATATGGTATTTCAATTGATAATCTGTTGAATAGTTATGTTGATAAAAACGATAAGTCAATTGATCATGATCAGATCAGAGACGCTATTTTATATCTGACCAGCAAGAGAGAAATTGTTATTTTCGCTATTTTAATCGCTAATATTCTTGACCAGCTGAGCTACAATTTGATAACTGATAAGGATGCTTTAGTGGTTGCAAATAGTCTGTTCACGGTTTACTTTCCCGGCAGTGATCTTTCGCTCAATACTTATCTTGACTATAGTCAGGTATCAGTATCTGAGCTAATAATAAGCACGACCATAGCCATAATTATTGACGCCATTTGAGTTAATTTTGGCTCACATATGTGCACATTGCACAATTTTATACTTCCTTATACTACACTAAACACATTTTTTTGAACAATACGAAAAAGGTATTGTTTTTTTTATGAACCGCGCTTATGATTAAAGCATCAAGCAAATGAAACGTTTCCAGTAACGTTTCCAGCAACACATTATCAGGAGGTAAGAAAATGAAAAAGAAGCTTTTAGCTCTTGGCATGGCAGCAGTCATGTCGATCGGAATTCTAGCTGGCTGCGGCGGCAGCGAGACCACAACAACCGCACCTACCACTACCAAAGGTGCTGACAATGGTTCCGAAACTACAACAGAGGCTCCATCTGAAACAACACCGGCAGCAGACGGTTCTGTTTATTATCTGAACTTCAAGCCTGAGCAGGATGCTCAGTGGCAGGAACTGGCAGCAGTTTACAAAGAGGAAACTGGTGTTGATGTAAAGGTCGTTACAGCTGCTTCAGGCCAGTATGAAACATCTCTGATGAGTGAAATGGGCAAGAGCGATGCCCCTACTCTGTTCCAGGTCAATGGACCTGTTGGACTCGCAAACTGGAAAGATTACTGCTATGACCTGACCGGCTCCAAAATCGTTGATCAGCTTAGTGATCAGGCCTTCGCTCTGAAGGACGGAGACAAGATAGCAGGTATAGGTTATGTTATCGAAACCTATGGTATCATCTACAACAAAGATCTTCTTAAAGAAGCTGGTTATACACAAGATGATATAACAAACTTCGAAACTCTCAAGGAAGTTGTAGAAGATATCACAGCAAGAAAAGATGAGCTCGGTTTCGCGGCCTTCTCATCACCTGGTATGGACGGTTCTTCTGACTGGAGATTTAAGACCCATCTGGCAAACCTTCCTATCTACTATGAATACAAGGCAGATGGCATCGGCGATACTCAGGCTATCAAGGGCACATTCCTTGACAACTATCGCGCTATCTGGGATCTCTACATCAACAACTCAACAGTTGCTCCTACACTGCTGAGCGCTAAGACCGGTGATGATTCCACAGCTGAATTTGTATCCGGACAAGCAGTTTTCTATCAGAATGGTACATGGGCATATAATGATGTTTCCGTACTCGGAGACGAAGCACTTGGAATGCTCCCGATCTATATCGGCGCCGAAGGTGAAGAAAAACAGGGTCTGTGCACAGGCACAGAGAACTACTGGTGTGTAAACAGCGAAGCAGCTGAGGAAGACATTCAGGCTACTCTCGAATTCATCAACTGGTGTGTAAGCTCTGATATCGGTGTCAAAGCAATGTGCGGCGGCGAAGGCGCTATGCCTTCCGGCGAAGCAGGAATGGGCTTTGTTATCCCCTTCAAGAGCAATCTGGAATCCTCAAACGCTTTGATCAATATTGCCAATGAATATGTAGAAGCCGGTAAGGCTCCTGTACTATGGCACTTCCCGACCATGCCTTCCGAGAACTGGAAAAACGGTGTTGGTTCTGCTCTGACAGCATACGCTGCCAATCAGAATGACGATACATGGGCACAGGTCGTAACAGCTTTCGTAGATGGCTGGGCAACTGAGAAGGCAGCTTCTGCTTCCTGATTTCTCTCTAATCTGCTAAACTACCGATGTGGGTGGGCGGGATCCCGTCCATCCACATTTAATTTTACTTGTGCCACTGCGAGAGGAGGTCATTCCCGCTATGGAACGATCATTGAAACGTTATTTCCCAATATTCGTTTTACCTACACTTGCTGCTTTTATAATTGGTTTCATATGGCCCTTCATCCAAGGTATTTATCTTTCATTTACTGAATTTCGCACGGTCAACAACGCGAAATTCAATGGCATAGAAAACTATATAAAGGCTATCAAGGATTCAGAGTTTACCAGCGCCTTTATTTTCACAGCAGCCTTCACGGCAGTTACAGTGCTGCTGATAAATTTGTTGGCATTCATTGTCGCCTTGGCTCTGACTCAGAGCTTCAAGGGTACAAATATCTTCCGTACAGTCTTCTTCCTGCCGAATCTGATTGGCGGTATCGTACTCGGCTATATCTGGCAGCTGATTTTCAATGGCATTTTGGCTCGTTTCGATCTGACGTTGAAGATTAGTACAACCTTCGGCTTCTGGGGACTAGTTATTCTGATATGCTGGCAGCAGATAGGCTATATGATGATAATATACATTGCCGGTCTACAGGCGATTCCCGGCGACTTCAATGAGGCAGCCCACATCGATGGAGCAAACGCCTGGCAGCGACTCAGGCATGTTACAATCCCAAATCTAATGCCATCAATAACGATCTGCACATTTCTTACTTTGACAAACGGCTTCAAGCTGTTCGATCAGAACTTGTCACTAACTGCCGGCGAACCGATGAAGTCTACGGAAATGCTTGCGCTCAATATCTACAACACCTTCTATGGCCGTGTCGGCTGGCAAGGTGTCGGCCAGGCAAAAGCAGTCCTCTTTTTCATTCTTGTAGTCGGTATGGGATTGCTCCAGCTTAAGCTCACAAGGCCAAGGGAGGTACAGCAGTAATGAAAAAGAATAAGGTTCTTGCTGTTCTGGGCTCCTTGATTTTTACCATAATCAGCGTTTTCTACGTTTCACCTCTGTTTATAGTTCTTATAAACTCATTTAAGAACAAAGTAAATATCAGCCTGACACCCTTCAAGCTGCCGACAGAGGAAACATTTATAGCCCTTGAGAACTATAAGATGGCTATTGATCACTATAAATTTCTCGATGCTGTGGTTTGGACGCTTATGATTACAGTGGGATCTGTAATAGTAATCCTGCTTTGCACATCGATGTTCGCATGGTATATAACAAGAGTGAAGAACAAGCTATCATCCTTCTTATATCTATTATGTGTTTTCTCTATGGTCGTTCCCTTTCAAATGGTTATGTTTACTCTATCGCGAACAGCTGACCAGCTTAAGCTCAACACGCCATGGGGTCTGGTCATAGTTTACCTTGGCTTCGGTGCCGGATTAGCTGTATTCATGTTCAGTGGTTTTGTGAAATCGATCCCGATCGATATTGAAGAGGCAGCGATGATCGATGGCAGTACACCACTTAAGACTTTCTTCGCGGTTGTTCTGCCAATCATGAAGCCCACATATATTTCCGTAGGTATATTGGAAACAATGTGGATCTGGAATGACTTCCTGCTGCCGTATCTTACACTGGACCGCAACAGATTCAACACGATCTCCATGGTCATCCAGAACATGCAGGGCTCATACGGCCGTGTTGACATGGGCGCGATCATGGCCTGTCTTGTCATGGCAGTCATACCAGTGGTAGTATTTTATCTTACAAGCCAAAAATACATCATCAAGGGTGTAGCCGCAGGCGCGGTCAAGGGCTGATGCATCGGAGGAAAGGCGGAAATACTCTATGACCATTAAGGATATCGCTCGTTTATCAGGCTTCAGTGTAGGTACTGTTTCCAGGGTGCTCAACAACCACCCCGATGTTAGCGATGATACGCGCGAGAAGGTCATGGCCGTGGTCAGAGAACATGATTTCCAACCAAACACAAACGCTAAACATCTGAAAATGCAGGCTAAGTCCTCTGTTGCAATTATGGTAAAAGGCACCAACAACATGCTTTTTGCCGATATTCTTGAGAAGGCGCAATCGCTGCTTATGGATAACGGCGAGGAAGCTGTAATCGCTTATCTTGATGAGGACGCTAATGAGGTCGAGCATGCGATCAGGCTGGCACGCGAGCGCAGGCCAAAGGGCTTGATGTTCCTTGGTGGCGATCTTGACTACTTCAGGGAGTCTTTTGCCAGAATAAGTCTGCCATCGGTACTTCTGACACATAATGCTTCAGAGCTTGGATTTTCAAATTTATCAAGTTTGACAACTGACGACACCGCGGCTTCTGCCAAGGTTATTGACTACCTGGTATCTCAAGGTCACAAATCTATTGGTGTACTGGGAGGCAATCCTTCAAACTCACAAATCAGCCACAGTCGTATAATAGGCTGTCTCAGCAGCTTCGAACGAAACGGTCTTGATTTCGATCCTGACAGACAATGCGAACCATGTCGTTTCTCAATGGCTGACGGCTATACGGCGGCCAAGCGTCTGATTACAAGGGCGCCGGAATTGACAGCGATTTTCGCACTTAGTGATGTTATCGCTATAGGTGCAATTCGTGCTCTTCAGGATATGGGCAAAGAAGTCCCGGGGGATATATCCGTTATAGGCTATGATGGTGTTCCACTATCGCGTTACAGTGTACCGCGTCTGACAACAGTCAGGCAGGATGCATCCTTCATGGCAAAGAGAGGTGTTGAGATGCTGCTGCATCGCATACACAACAAGAGACCGGCCGTCCATGAGATCGTGCCATTCCAGCTGGTCCACGGCGAGAGTGTCGAGAGGACTGAAAACCCTAAATAATTAACATAACAGAAAGGTGGTTTCTTATATGAGAAGCGCCGGAATACTTATGCCTGTGGCTTCCCTTCCCTCTCCCTGGGGGATCGGCAGTCTGGGTCAAGCTGCCCGTGATTTTATTGATTTTCTTCACAAGGGCGGACAAACCTTCTGGCAGATCCTGCCAATTTCACCCACAGGCTATGGTGACTCGCCATATCAATCATTTTCTTCCTATGCAGGCAATCCATATTTGATCGATCTTGACGATTTGCAGTCACAGGATCTGCTCATGCCCTCCGAGTATCAGACGATTATATGGAGCAACAGACCTGATCGAATTGATTATGGGCTGCTCTATCGTGAACGCATCAAGGTGCTGCGGCATGCATGCAGGCGTTTACTGGCACAGAAGATGCCGGAATTTTATGAGTTTTGTGTTAATCAAGCGGAGTGGCTTGAAGACTATGCATTATTTATGTCTCTTAAAGAGAAATTCGGTGGCGTTTCATGGCAGGATTGGCCGTACTCCTATAGAGTCCGTGAGCAATCGATTCTCAAACAAGCAGAGCGAGACTTGAGCGATGACATTCAGTTTTGGAAGGCAGTACAATTTCTGTTTTTCCAGCAGTGGTATGAGCTGAAAAGAAACGCCAACAGCAAGGGAATAAGTATCATTGGCGATCTGCCGATATATGTTTCGCCAGACAGCTCAGATATCTGGTCAGCTCCTGACCAGTTTCAACTGGATAAAGAGCTAATACCGATCGAGGTAGCAGGCTGCCCGCCTGATGGCTTCTCAGCAGATGGCCAGCTCTGGGGCAATCCCCTCTTCGATTGGGACAAAATGGCAGAAGACGATTATAGCTGGTGGGTCCGAAGAATAGGCTTTCAGTTTGATATTTATGATGTATTAAGGATCGACCATTTTCGTGGTTTTGATGCCTATTATGCTATTCCTTTTGGCGAGAAAACTGCAAAAAATGGTATTTGGCGTCCCGGACCCGGTCTTGCTTTCTTCGAATCAATTGAGAAGACTCTAGGCAAGCGCAGAATCATCGCTGAAGATCTTGGCTTCCTTACACCTTCAGTTTATCAACTGCTCAAAGACACCGCTTATCCTGGCATGAAGGTCCTTGAATTCGCTTTTGACAGCAGAGATACAGGTGCAGGCTACCTGCCTCACACCTACCCGACAAATTGTGTTGTTTACACTGGCACACATGACAATGATACGATCATCGGTTGGATGAAATCCGCACCTCAGGCCGATGTCAAATATGCACAAGAATACCTGAGACTAAATAAACAGGAAGGCTATAATTGGGGCATGATACGTTCAGCCTGGGCAAGCGCTGCTGATACAGCGATCATTCAGCTACAAGATCTTTTGGGACTAGGCAGTGAGGCAAGAATAAATATCCCGTCAACACTTGGCGGTAATTGGGTCTGGCGCTGTGGAACTGAAGATTTCAGTAACGAGCTTGCTGACAGATTGTACCATGAAATGGAGATCTATCATCGACTGCCTGAATCAGAAAAAGTAAAACCTAAGGGTATCGAAATTTTGGAGGAGCAAAATTCTGGAGGATATTGTAAATGCAAATAAAAGAAATGATCAGTAGTACTATGAGTGAGCTTAAGCTCGATTTCAAGAGCAGCAGCAATCATCAGCTGATGCAAATGCTTATGAAGGTGACTAGTGATTTTGAGCAGTCATTAGCTCCAGCAGAAGGTAAAAGAAAGCTCTATTA
>CAZSLR010000057.1:0-10670 GCA_964607635.1 uncultured Oscillospiraceae bacterium | reverse complement strand
TGACAGAACTGCTGACGCACATACAAGCGGCAGCAGTTCATGGATGACGTCCTTACATCTTAGCATAATAGCACTTTGTGAGGACGATAGCAATTATGAATAGGTTGGATTATGATCAGTTTTACTCCACCATATCATTTTCCGGATAATACTGTCTGTAATCAGGATCAGGCTCCGCACCAGGCAGCTCGACTTTTGCCAGGATACTTAGATCATCAAGCCTATTGGCTTGCAATGCGGCCTGTGAAAGCGTATAGATAACATCATTTACCCTGATACCCCTGTTGATCATAGAATAGCCATAGCCCTTGTACTCAAGCTCAGGTGGTACATAGGTCGCGCCGGTCCAATCGTTCATACCATCGATCTGCGATATCGATCCTTGTACAGATAGGTCTACATCTGTGGCGTTGATCAGCAGCAGACCCTGGAAAAAGGCACCGTTCTTGGAATAGTCTTCACGATCGTAATTGGCCAGAATCGCCGGGAATGCATACAAGCTGTTCTCAGGGTCAGCCATCAGGCTCTTGTGCTGATAAAGCACATCACTCCAGGAACCGGAGCCACCCAAGACCAATACAGCCTTTTCAATTGGCGAGCTGAGGTTAGAGATATCAAATAGTGATAGCTTAAGACCTTTTTCATAGGCGTTATCGCCATCGACCTCAACATCATAACCGAATCCAAGCATTGTATTTTCAGAGATTGGATGAAGGTACGCGCTGTATCCAGGAATCTTCAGCTCTCCGAGCACAGCCGGAGCAGCGGGGTTACTTAGGTCAAGACCAAACAGAGGATCTGTTGTGCGGAAGGTTACGATCCAGGCCTTATCACCCATGAAGCGAACTGACTTGATACTCTCACCACGGGCGAGACCTTTGACACTGCCGATAGTCTGCAGCTGAGAATCAAGAACATAGAGATTATTACTTGATTTCTGCTCCCCTTCACCCCATACCTCACCCTCTGTGACAGCTACACGCAGATAACCGTTATACTCGTCGAGGCTGAACTGATTGAGCAGCCAGCCGGCAACGGTGCCATACCCGGCAGCTGTAACCTGACTGTCCTCAAGATCGAAACGATAAATATCAGTATAGGTCTCGATTGGCGGCATATATATGGAGGGCAAATCGATCGCGATATCTGAAGCTACATCCTCTGCCGGCTCCGGTGCGACCTCAGAAGCGGTCTCCGCAGTTGCGGTTCCATCAGTTTCTTCAATAGCTTCAATGGCTGCCTCAGAAGTCACCACAGTAACTTCCTCTGATTCATCAACTGCAGTTGCTTCAGCATTCGCAGTCTCTTCCGGTAGGGTTTCATTTTCCGGATAAACATTGCGCTGTGCCGCCAGATATAGATTATTGGTGGACGAATAAATAACACCTGATGAGCCTAGAACTGCCAGACTCTTGTAATCAGCAGAGAGTGCATCAGTGTTAATTGTGCTGATAATTGCCTGATTCTGAATATCACCTTCCGGCACAAGCATAATTTGATCTGCCGGCAACAGCTTGTAATCTTCTGTTGAACCATTTTGACTTATAGTAGGCAGAATTTCACTCTCTAAATAGGTGTTCTCATCTATCCTCTGATATAAGCTGTAGTTATATTTCTGACTGATAACATATACGCTGCCGCCGATTCTTCTTGAGCTGGCATAGCTGCCATCCTGAGAAAAGCTGCGCTTAAGTAAAGGTGTTGCAGGATCTTGGATGTCATATATATAAACACCTGTATAATCTCTGCTCGAAATTACAGGATCGATCCAGATATCTCGCGTGGTATTATCATCTGCCGCGGGCTCTGTGGCTGAATCATATACTTCCTTTTCAACTGTTGATCCCTTGTAGTATTTGTAGCTGTAGCCCTGTATGAGTACTGTCAGCAGCCCTCTGTCCGTATCGAGATAGAACTCAACTGGATATTCGCCGCTCGAGCCATCAGTGTTTGCGATTTGAGGCTGCCATTCAAGTACAGATACCTGGTTCATAGCCTGTGGCTGCCTGATATCAACGACGACTATGCGGTTATTAGCCATTACATAGAGATAACTGCCATCTGTTTTGATGATATCAGCCTCATCAACTCCTGCAGTTTGAATATTAGTACCACTAAAGCTGTTCTTGGAGCCGCCTTCAGCCTGATCTGAAGCCTCCATACTAAGCTCTGCGCCAGTTTCTCGAGTCGCTCCATCAGCGGCAAACCCATAATTGTTCTGGTTTTTCAACTTGTTTTCCTTGAGCAATTTGAGCAAAGCCTCATGACTATCGGCATGCAGAAGCTGAGAAGCCTCAGCTTGTTTATCCGTAGGCTTATTGTCTACCTTCTTACCAGCACTGCAGGCTGATAATATCATGGCAAAAGCCAACAGGACGGCCAGAATCATTCGTGTTCTATTTAGCAGTTTCATAATCACACCTCCTCAACTCATACAGCTTAGACGACATATAACTGTAAAAAGTTCCGGCATATTTAACTTGCCTTCTTGCTTTGCTAATGGATCAAAAAAACGGCCTCACGGCCGTTTTTCTTATACCTTCAGCTCATCAGAAACATTTAGGCTGTCCTTCTCTTTATCTAAGAGAGGCTGAATCAGCTCCTCGAGGAACTCACTGACCTGTTCAGGACATCTGCCAATATAAGCCGATGGATCAAGCATCTCATCAAGCTCATCAAGCTTCAGGTTGAAGGCTGGATCAGCTGCGATTCGTTCAAGCAGATCATTATCCAGACCCTCCTGCTTGACTCTGGCGCCTGCAGCCATGCTATGTTGCCTGATGCGCTCATGCAGCTCCTGACGATCTCCGCCTGCTTTTGTCGCAGCCATCATAATATTCTCAGTTGCCATAAACGGCAGCTCAGCTCTGATCCTCTTCTCGATCACTCGCGGATAAACAACCATGCCGCCAGCAATGTTCAGATAGATCGTAAGTATGGCATCCGTAGCTAAAAATGCTTCCGGTACAGATATCCGCTTATTGGCCGAATCATCAAGAGTACGCTCAAACCATTGAGCAGAGCTCGTCATGGCGGCATTCTGGGCATCAGCAATTACGTAACGTGCCAGCGAAGCAATTCGCTCACTGCGCATCGGATTACGCTTGTAAGCCATCGCAGACGAGCCAATCTGTCCAGACTCAAAAGGCTCTTCAACCTCTTTTAAGTGCTGAAGCAATCTCATATCATTGCTGAACTTCGCAGCTGATTGAGCGATCCCAGATAGAACATTCAATACCCTTGAATCAATTTTACGTGAATAGGTCTGTCCGGATACGGCATATACACCATCGAACCCAAGCTTATGAGCGATCAACTGGTCCAGCTGCTTGACCTTGTCATGATCATTATCAAACAAGCTAAGAAAGCTTGCCTGAGTGCCGGTCGTACCCTTGCTGCCCAGCAGCTTGAGCCCATCTCTGACATGATCAAGATCCTCAAGATCAAGCAGAAGCTCCTGCATCCAGAGCGTAGCGCGCTTACCAACTGTTACCAGCTGTGCTGGCTGAAAATGTGTGAAGCCCAGCGTTGGCAGATCCTTATATTTGTCAGCAAAATCAGCCAGTCTGGCGATTACAGCAATCAGCTGCTTGCGAATCAGCTCTAAGCCCTCTGACATTAGTATCAAATCGGTATTATCACCGACATAGCACGAGGTGGCACCAAGATGGATAATACCGCGTGCCTGCGGGCATTGCTCGCCATAGGCATGAACATGAGCCATGACATCGTGTCTGACAAGCGCTTCCTCTCGCGCTGCGACATCATAGTTTATATTATCCTGATTTTGCTTAAGCTCATCAATTTGCGCCTGTGTTATAGGCAGGCCTAACTCCATTTCAGCCTCAGCCAGCGCGATCCAAAGCTTGCGCCATGTGCGGAATTTTCTATCCGGAGAAAACAACTCCTGCATCTGGCTGCTGGCATAACGACTATTCAGAGGACTCTCATAGCGATCTTTCATAAGCTTGACAGCATGAAATCCCACGTTTTCCACATCACGCTGTCTGCCTCCCTTCGGTTTATCATATTTAACAGAAGTATTTTATATCACTATGATGATTATTTCAAACCGCGCAGCGTTGCCAGCATAACACATACGCAAAAGACTTCGATCGCCAGTTTGAGCTCTTCAAGCGGAGGGAAAGAAGGCGCAAGTCTGATATTGCTGTTGTCAGGATCATTACCATATGGATAAGTATTGCCAGCAGGTGTTAGTGCTACACCACATTCATTGGCAAGACGAACTACCTCAGAAGCAGTCCCCTTGCTGACGAACACGCTAATAAAATAGCCACCCTCAGGTATTGTCCAATGACATTCAGGACAATCGGCCAGATTCTTGTCGAGCAGATCGAGAACCAGCTCAAACTTCGGCCTAAGTATTTCAGCATGCTTAGCCATCAGACTGTGAACGCCCTCGGCGTTTTTCAGGAATCTGACATGTCTCAGCTGGTTTAGCTTATCCGGACCGATCGTCTGCGCTCCCATATGCTTTCTGACCCAGTTAAGGTTTTCCTTGCTAGCAGCGATACAAGCCATACCTGCGCCTGCAAAAGTCACTTTTGATGTTGAAGCAAATTCAAGAACTCTGTTCTCATTGCCATATTCCGCACAAAGAGCGAGCATCTCAGGAATGCTGTTCTTATTTTCTGGGAACAGGTGATGAACGCTGTAGGCATTATCAAGGAAGATTCTGAAATCAGCAGCGGCTGTTTTCATAGAAGCCAGCCGACGGCAGACCTCCTCAGAATAGACTATTCCGTCAGGATTGCTATAAACAGGTACTGACCACATGCCCTTGATCATAGGATCTGCAGCTACAAGCTTCTCGACTTCATCCATATCAGGCCCCTGCTCTGTCATTGCTACAGGTATCATTTCTATACCAAGCGACTGTGTTACGAAGAAATGGCGGTCATAGCCGGGCGACGGACAGATAAACTTAACTGTCCCCTGAGAAGACCAGGATCTATCTGAGCCTGGCAAAGCGAACATAAGAGCTCTAAGCACATTATCATACATAAGATTAAGACTTGAATTGCCGGCTACCATAATGTTATCAGAACTTACTTCGAGAAGCTCAGCGAAGAGCCTCCTGGCTTCTGGTATGCCATCAAGACCGCCATAATTACGGCAGTCAGTACCATCCTCTGAAAGATAATCATCATCAGACAGACATGTATTCAAGCCAGCGGACAGATCCAACTGCTCATCACAGGGTTTGCCTCTGGTCATATTAAGCTTCAAGCCTCTGGCTTTATATTCCTCATATTTAGCTTCGAGCTTGGACAGCTCAGCTTCTATATTCTTCATCTGTATCGTCTCTTTTGACGGCATGATTTATCCCCCTTGCATTTTACCTATAAGATTGTATACATTATAGAGGAAAGATATCACATGCACAAGCAGAAATCAACCTGAAATATCACGCATTTTATAGGCTTTCAACTGTTACGATATCATGTTTACAGATTTCGCCTCTCTCATTCATATAAACTGCAGCTGCAAGAACAGATATTTCACTATTCATAATGTGATTATTATGAAGATAAATCTCAATACTGTTGCGTATTTTTCTGAGCTTAGAGCTGCTGATCGACTCCAGCGGACCACCAAAACGACTGCCCGCTTGTCTGGCTCTTACCTCAACAAATAGCAATCTGGCGCCGTATCGTGCGACAATATCCAGCTCACCAAATTTTCCTGCCAGATAATTACGTTCAATTATCTGGCAGCCAAGCTCTATCAGCCTTTCGCATATGAAGCTCTCAGCCGCTCTTCCCCGGCGCTTGCGTTCATTGTCGTCTATCATGCTTAACGCTTGTCCTCAAGATTTTTAAGGAAGCTCATTCTATGTAAGGGCGTAGGACCATATTCAAGCAGCGCTTCATAGTGCTGTTTGGTGCCATAGCCTTTGTGAGCCGCAAATCCGTATTGTGGAAAATCTTGATCATACTTCAGAAGCAGCCGGTCTCTCGTGACTTTTGCCAGGATAGACGCGGCCGCGATCGAAACTGATCTGGCGTCGCCTTTTACCAGTGACAATGCTGGCTGTTCAAGCTCATTGAGCTCGATAGCATCAAGCAGCAGATAATCCGCTGAGGGAGACAAATTGTTTACTGCATCTGTCATCGCGCGTTTTGTTGCCTGTAAAATATTGATTCTGTCAATCTCATCGGGGTAAGCCATGCAGACGGAATATGCCAGAGCGTTTTTGATTATTTCATCATATAATTGATCTCGTCTGGCGGCTGATAGTTTTTTTGAATCATTCAGACCATAAATGGGCTTATCAGGATCAAGAATACAGGCGGCGGCGGCGACTGGACCGGCTAATGGACCTCTTCCGGCCTCGTCTGCACCAGCGATCAGTCGATAGCCTTGATCCATGGCCTGCTGTTCGAATTCAAGCATTTGCTGATATCTGATTATTTCCTGCTCTCTTCTCTTCACTGCTAACTCCTATATCTATGTCGTTGAGATACTGATCACGGACGTTCGAGAGTTATTCTGCCGATTCTGCCAGCTCTCAGGTCATCGAGAAACAGCTTGGCAAATCTGGTATGGTCAGCTCTGCCGCCGGATAGCAAACAGCCTCGCTTACGGGCCGCGTCCTCTAGCAGCTGGTCAAGAGGAAGCATGTCGTCATACTCATCCGTTATAGCCTCGAGCTTATATCGCTCCATAATCATCTGTGGATAATCACGCACTAGACCAAGGAAACAGAGTCCGGCAACTTCCTCAATCGGCAGGATCTCATCCTTGATCGCACCTGTTGCCGCCAGATTTATCTTAAACCTATCTTCACCAAGACGCGGCCAGAGAACACCAGGAGTATCTAGCAGCTCCAGCTCTGAGCCTGAACGACTCCAGCTGATATGACGAGTCACACCAGGTCTGTCACCAACGATCGCAGCCTTACGGCCACTTAGACTGTTAATAAGAGTTGATTTGCCAGTGTTAGGTATCCCCGCTACCATGACGCGAATCGGTCTGATAAGACGGCCCTTCTCCATAGCCTTGTCGATCTTATGCTGATTCATCGAGATGATTCTGCGTCGTAATGGTTCAAGGCTGCGACGATTAATACTCTCGCAGGCAATTGCCTCAATATTTTTATCCTGGTAAAAGTCGAGCCATCTGGCCGTAGCCTGTGGATCCGCAAGATCGGCCTTACTGAGTACCAGAATACGCGGCTTCTGTCCGAGAATACTGTCGAGCTCAGGATTTCTACTGCTCTCAGGAATTCTGGCGTCACAGGTCTCTATCACCATATCAACAAGCTTGAGCTGATCCTTCATCAGACGCAAGGTCTTGGCCATATGACCGGGAAACCAGTTTATATTCGTTTTATTATTATCTGCCATCAATTACACTTCCTTATTGGTCTTCAACCATCAATGATCGAAGCATTTTAAACGCTCCTTTATAATAGCATAACAAAAGGGACCCGTTACCGGATCCCTCTGCAAAAATCAATTTCTTACTTCCTGGTATTAGGCAGCTTCTCTTTGACCTTGGCTGCTTTACCTACCCTGTCACGCAGATAATAGAGTTTTGCTCTTCTTACTCTACCCTTACGTACGATCTCAATCTTCTCGATCTTGGGTGAATGGACTGGCAGGATTCGTTCTACACCAACACCATACGAAATTCTTCTGACAGTAATGGTTTCAGTTAGACCGCCGCCCTTACGAGCGATAACCGTACCTTCGAAAACCTGTATACGCTCACGGTTTCCTTCTTTGATCTTCAGGTGAACCTTGACGAAATCACCAATGCTTACCTCAGGATAGCCGCCCTTGAGCTGCCCCTGTTCTACTGCTTTTACTAAGTCCATATTGCGTTCCTCCTCTCTTCCAAGGACGTTCATGCACGCAATTGCAGCGGACCGTCCGTATTCAAACATCGGAATTATACCAGAGCAACGCTGCTAAAGCAAGCTTAAATGCTCTTATTCCACAAATTATTGTTCTCGCCTATCCTCAAGAATCATCTCTGACAACTCCTGCCAATCGGACGGGTCAAGCTCATCGCTTTTAATCAGGTCAGGCCTCTTGTTAAGTGTTTCCATTAGAGAGCGCAAATACTGCCATCTCTCTATCTTTGCCTGATGCCCCGAAATTAAAACATCCGGAACCTTTTCGCCCCGCCATTCCGACGGTCTTGTATAATGCGGCTGTTCAAGAAGTCCACCCATATGGGATTCATTCAGATATGCCTCTTCAGCAGGCAAGACCCCTGGCAGAAGCCTGGCGGCAGCGTCAATAACAACGCAGGCGGCCAGCTCACCACCAGTAAGCACAAAATCGCCCAATGAGATCTCTTCATCAATAATTTTGTCGAGAACTCTCTGGTCAACGCCTTCATAATGGCCGCAAAGCAAAATCACATGCTGATACTGCGCTAGTCTGGCAGCAGTATCCTGATTGTATCGGCTGCCCTTGGGTGATAAGTAGATCGTTCTGGTACCACGATCAGCCTCAAGATCAGATGTCTGCTCGTCCGCTCTCGGGTGTACTTCTGCAAATCTGTCAACAGCATCTACCCAAGAGTTATAAACTGGCTCAGCCATCAGCAGCATGCCCTTACCGCCGCCGAAAACATAATCATCGACCTTACCATAGCTGTTCACAGCATGATCTCTGATCTGAACAGTTTCCAATTCAAACAAGCCCTTATCCAGCGCCTTACCGGTAATACTGGTTTCAAGAGTACTTCTGATCATTTCAGGAAACAATGTCAGAACAGAAAATCTCATGGTTATTCTCCCTGTCGATAGATCTCAAACAGTCCATCAGGTAGTGTGACATCTATTCTTGACGCCTCAATATCGACCTTTTTAACGATCGTCTTGAGAACCGGTATCAATATATCCGGCTTGGATCTATCCCTTACCAAATAAACATCATGGGCTGACTGCTGAATAACATCAACCAGCTTGCCCAGATAGCCATACTGATCAGCATATACCTCACTGCCTATAAGATCACATATAAACCATGTATCCTCAGGCAGCTCAACGGCATGCTCTCTATCAACACTGATCAATTGTCCACGCAGAGCGGCGGCCATATCACGATCTTCATAGCTCTTCAATTTGAGCAGCACCTGATCATTAAGAAACCGGACACCTTCACAAACGGCAGGTATCCGGCTCTTTTCATCATCACTTACAATGAAACAATCCTTCAAAAGCTTGAAGCGATTTATATCATCGGTCATGGGCTGAACCTTGATTTCACCGCGAAGACCATGAGGAGCGCCAATTCTGCCTATATGCAAAATATCCCTCATCTTCACCGCCTCGATCAGCCGACTATATCGACGATCACACGCTTACCGGCAAGAGTTGCTTTGGCCTTCATAATTGAACGAATGGCCTGAGCTCTTCTGCCCTGCTTGCCTATTACTTTTCCCATATCCTCAGGTGCTACCTGCAATTCAAGCACGATAGTATAACCCTGATCGATCTGGTTGATCGAGATAGCATCAGGATCGCTCACCAATGGGCGAACGATGGTACTGAGCAGTTCCTTCATAAGAATTCCTCCTGTTAGGACAGGATACCGGTTTTCTTCAGCAGAGACTTAACGGTATCTGTCGGCTGTGCACCATTTGCCAACCATTTGCGAGCTGACTCTTCGTTGATCTTAACCTCTGATGGCTCCACCAGCGGGTTGTAGGTGCCGATTTCTTCGATGAAGCGGCCATCACGCGGTGAGCGTGAATCAGCAACAACTATACGATAGAAAGGGGCCTTCTTGGCGCCGATGCGCTTGAGACGAATTTTAACTGCCATAATAACAATCCTCCATAATTATGATCTAAAAATATATATTTATCAAAGGCTGAAAACTATTGATCGCTGTTCAGAACGGGAAGCCATTCTTGCCGAATCCCATACCACCTCTGCCGCGACCTTTCTTTTTGCCTCTGGATAAACCACCAAACTGTTTCATCATCTTCTGTGTCTGTTCAAATTGCTTGATCAGACTATTTACATCCTGTACTGTTGTGCCTGAGCCTGCCGCGATTCTGCGTCTGCGGCTCGCGTTTAGTATCGATGGATTGCGTCGTTCCTTGATCGTCATTGATCGAATAATGGCCGCTGGCTTATCCATCGCTCTGTCATCCACCTCATCTATAGGAAGATTCTTGGCACCCATTCCAGGCAGCATGCCCAGAATATCCTTGATAGAACCCATCTTGCTGACCTGTTCCATCTGCTCAAGCATATCCTCAAGCGTGAATTGATTATTGCGCAAACGCTCATAGGCATCCTGAGCCTTCTTCTCATCAATATTTTGACTGGCCTTCTCGATCAGGCTGAGTACATCACCCATGCCAAGGATCCTGGAAGCCATACGATCAGGATAGAAGGTCTCAATATCCTCGACCTTCTCACCTACACAGATCAGCTTGATCGGTTTACCTGTCATTCTTCTGATAGAAAGAGCGGCACCGCCTCTGGCATCACCATCCAGTTTTGTCATGATGAAACCATCGAGTCCGATATCCTTGTCAAAGGCAAGAGCTACATTGACTGCCTCTTGACCGATCATCGCGTCAACAACAAGCAGCTTCTCAGTAGGCTTGACCGTTTCTCCGATCTCCCTGAGCTCAGTCATCATCTCCTCATCGATGGTCATACGGCCGGCCGTATC
>CAZSLR010000056.1:2031-11109 GCA_964607635.1 uncultured Oscillospiraceae bacterium | reverse complement strand
CGTCCGGTAGCTTATGGCTGTGAAAAACCTTGTCAAAATGTGCTCGTGGATCAGAGGAGAAGAAGAAATTGTGATGAGCCAGCTGCGGATAGAGCCGGTCAACGCCAAGATGCAGGACGAGTCCGGAGCAGGCAGGCTCGAAGCGCTTACGTTTTTTAGCAGCATGATCCTTCTCACCGAGAAGCTGCTCATATGCCGGCAGAACCTCCATGTTGGAAACGAATATATCGCCTCTGACTCTGGTGCCGTCCGCGAGCTCGGCGGCTTCTATCTGATCGCTGCCGCGTTTTTGTATAAGCTTAACGACCTCGGTGTTTAAGTTGATCTCAACACCGGCCTCACGCGCTAGTCTGGTCAGACCTTCTGCCAGACCATACATGCCGCCAGGGACATACCAGACGCCCTGGGCATGCTGCATATAGATCATCATATTGAGAACTGCCGGTGCGTCATATGGTGATGACCCGACATATTTGATGAAATAATCGAGCATGTCTGTTAGGTTCGGGTCTGTTATATATTTGGCGATAGCGTCATGCATTGTTGTAAAAAGATCGAAATCCTTGAGGGAGCGCAATAGGCCATACTGTCTGAGTACAGAAGGTGTATCATCGAGACCAAGATCGAAATAGCTTCGCTCGGTAGCGTCATAGAGTTTGTGGGCATAGCTGAGGAATTTGCGATACTCTTCGATATGTCCTCTGTCTAATGTCGGATTGGCCTGTGCCATTTTCTCGAGGTCGCCATAGAGGTCAATAATTGTGCCATCGGGAAAAAACGAACGCCATTCAAGCTCGAGACGCTGTATTTTCACATAGTCATTCATTTTGCGTCCGCTGTCGCGGAATAGCTTCTCGAAGATGTGGGGCATAGTCAGAATTGATGGTCCCAGATCGAAGCTGAAGCCGTCCTGCTCCAGCTTATTCAGCTTGCCGCCAAGCTGTCCGTTTTTCTCGAATAACTTAACTGTATTACCTTGTTGCGCGAGTGAGATCGCTGCTGATAAGCCGCCAAGTCCGCCGCCTACTATAATTATAGTTCTGCCTGTAGCCATTGTGGGATCCTTTCTGCGTATGCAGCTGGATAATTCTCCGCCTGACAGGCGGTGCGAGGCCTTAGTTTTGTCATGTTTTCAAGGTTCATTTTATCACATGATGAAGCCGCTAAACCAAATGTTTCTTTACATTTTTCGGGGACTTGTATATTATTTGAAAGTGTGCGAGGTCGGTCCTGGCCTATCATGCCCGATTAATACGGGCTACCCTGCTTATCAGCTTCTGTCTGTTTTTTGCATCGAGGTTATGCTGTAATGAATATTATCGATAGAGCGACTGATAATAAGTATGCTAAGAGACCAGCGATGAACAAATTTATGCTGGCCGGACTTGTGGTGCTGGGTATGATCTACGCGGCTACGTTGATCCTGATCGTTGATTCCGCGATTAAGTATAAGCAGGAGGAAACAATTGAGCTTACATCCTCCAAGGCTGAAGCTGTTGCGTCACTGGTTGCCGCTAATCTGAATATTAACGATACAGAATATGCCTATTTGTTAGGCTTAAGCTTCAGTGAACTGCTTTCCGATCAGCTTAATAGAAAATTCGAACGTGATATTCGTTCGGCTGTTGACGATAATTCTATTACTTATGTATATCTAATTTCCAAGCTTCCGGATAGTCAGACACCATATCGTGTTAATCCCGATGAAGCAGAGGACTATGGTTTCGAGGCTGGTACTCCTTTGGATTATGTATATCTTTTGGACGCTGTCAGTTCTGATCAGCAGAGGATCGACGATACCGATGGTCTGGGCTACTCTGACAAAGACCGCTACACCTCGATGCCTGAGAATTTTGTGTCGCTTTATAATCGCAGAAAAAGCTCGCATATTGTTTTGAACGATCGCTGGGGCAGCTTCATTACAGGCTTCGCTCCTTGCTATTCAAGAGAAGGCACCTACCTTGGAATGATAGGTGTCGACATAAGTATGGCGCCTTATCAGGCATCAATGATGCGTTTTCACGCTGTTATCGGCTCTTTTGTGCTCATTAATCTGATTATTGTCAGCCTGGCTGTCTGGCTGATACGCTATGCAGTCAGATCCCATAGCATAAATAATCAACAGCGTCTGCTGCTTGATCACGACGCACTAACATTGACGCTCAGCAGGCGGGGCATGATGCGCGCTTTAACTGAGCTATGCTCGATGGCCGCGGCATCAGAGCTTTCTAAGCCTGCTCATTTTTTCATTATAGATGTTGATCATTTCAAGGAGTACAACGATTATTATGGTCATCTGAAGGGAGATCAGGCTCTGCAGAGGATCGGCCAGCTCCTGCGCCAATCAGCTGAGGATTTCGGTGGTGTTGCCGGACGCTATGGCGGAGATGAGTTCATGATGATACTATCGGATATCGGTGATGACTGCATCAGAGAAGTCGCCGATGAGATTATTGAGCATGTAAGGAGTCTTGAAATAGAGCATGCCCGTTCACCCGTATCAGTTTATAAATCAGTCAGTATAGGCATGGCTACGATCCGTTCAGGTGATGAAATGACACCGGAGGAGCTGATAGAGACTGCAGACCGGGCACTCTATAGAGCTAAGCGAAATGGCCGCAATCAGGCCTCTGCATGATCAGTTTGTATTTGCGAAGCCGTTTTTGATCCGTCGCTGTTTAGTGCAGCGGCGGTTTTTTTGAACTCCTCCATCCTCAGAATGTTAATGCTAAAACTCCTTATTCCCAATTTGAGCCAGACAGGCAGCAACTCAGGCGAGGCTGCAAGCTCACCGCAAAGGATGATTCTTTTCTGTCCGCTTGTTACCTCTGGCCTTGAGGTCAGACGCTTGATCATCTCAACATTTTCATCGGCAAATAGACCGTCTTGTGTATAGGCTGCCAGATCATTACTGCCAATGCTGACAAAATCAGCAAGCTCGAATAATTTATCCGCCTCGTCTACAGCTTCCGGCGTTTCTATCATCGCGCCAATTTTAAGCCTTGAAGGAAGTGAAAATCCTTCTTGTAGCAACTGACTATGAGCAGCCTCTGCCAAATTGACTGCTCTGACATAGTCATCGGCTGACATGACCAGAGGGAAAAGGATGCTGCACTCCCGGCCGGCGCAAGCTCTGATAATTGCTCTGATCTGAGTACTCAACTCCTCTGACTGCCGGAGGCTTCTGCCAAGTCCTCGCTCATACGGGCTGCATTGTCTCTCTGATACGATACCTAGTCTGGCTCCCTGGATGCCAAGCGGCACGGCCAGATCGAAGGTGCGAATTATAAGTGGTCCGGGATTGCGACCTGCAAGCATGACCGCCTGTCGATAACGCATGAACTGCAGTTCCTCGTCCGGCTCAATGCTGCTACCGGCGAAGAGCGTTTCAGTTCGCAGCAGGCCTGTGCCGTCGAAATATATATCTGCGGATCTCTCGTATTCCTCAAGGTTGACAATATTAGCCAATAGCTCCAGCCTTACACCATCGGCTGTCTGCGCCGGTCCTTTGCTTACGTTAACACTGGCAAAAGTCACCTTCGATCCACATGCTTCCTGGTTCTTCATTATTTTGCCTCTATTGCCGTCTACAATAATTTCTTCTTGTTCACTTAAGGATGCACAATAACTAAGTATGCCATCGCAACAAAATACGGCAGGAATTTGCAGTCCTGCTGCAAGAACAGCTGTATGTGAGACGGCATCACCATGCTCGCAGACGATGCCGGCAATATTGTCAGAAGGCAAGGCGATCAGCTGTGAGGGGCTTAACTCGTCAGTCACTATTATTGAGTTCTCCGGGATTATAGTTATCAGTGCTTCCTCTTCAGCATGAATAAACAAGAGTATGCGATTCAAGATATCATAGAGATCAAGTGCCTTGGAGCGAATCCTGTCATTCTCTATTTGCTCGAAGCGTCTGATCTGTTTCGAGAAAACCCGGCTGATTGCCTCTGCTGCTGTGATACCCACCTCTGATATTAGATACTTCGCCTCAGAAAACAATTCCTCATCCTCTAAAACAGAAATATGAAAATTAATGATATCAGCCTCATCAGCTCTGTCCCGCGACTGAGCCCTGGCAAACAGCTGACGCAAACGCTCTGACAGCATGGTGAAGGCAGAAACAAGCTTGTTAACCTCCAGATCGACTGAGATGCTTGTGTCCAGGGCCATAACGGCGCCGTTCGGAGGAATTCGTTCTTGTGCTCTTGTTGCCTTATTGGACAGTAGAAAAGGTCTGCCGCAGGCAAGACCAGGTGCGACAGCTGTCCCTTTTAGAATAAGGTTTGAGTTGTCTGTTTTTGTAGACATTGTCACTCCTTAACTGGAAGTTATTGTTCTCAGATTAGTAGAATTTGAAGCACTTCTATTTGCAGCATATAAAGTATATAACAGTTATCAGGCTGTGCTCAACCGCTTCGTGCGCGACAAGCATGGTATAATGGGCTTAAGTAATGATCCCAGATGATTGGAGTGATTTGAATGCCGCGTCCGGTGAAATGGCGAAAGATCGAAAAAATGCCTGCTGTCATGCAATTTTATCCTCAGGTTAAGGATCCTGGATCAGCCGAAGAGAATGTGCTGAAGCTGGAGGAAATAGAAGCTGTTAGGCTTAAGGATCTAGAAGGACTCGAGCAGGGAGAATGCGCAGAGCGCATGGAGGTATCACGTCCAACATTTCAGCGTGTGCTTAATTCCGCGCGTGAGAAAATAGCTGACAGCCTTGTAAATGGTAAAGCGATTCGCATTGAGGGCGGCAAGTATACTCGTGGTATTCATCCGGTCCGCTGCCTCGATTGCGGCAGAGTCTGGGAGGAGAGCGCTGAGAACACCGCCAGATGTGGAGATCCGGATTATGTATGTCCACGCTGCAGCTCTGAACATATTCAGTGTGGTACTGATAATCAATCCGGCCAGCAGGTCCAATGGCGTAACTGCCGCCGTGGTGGTTCTGGCAGAGGAGCGGGCAGAGGCGCTGGTCCTGGCAGAGATCGTAACAATGCTCCTATGGAAGAGAAGGGTTTATTTGAAGAGAATCAGACTTAGACTGTTTGCCTTTTCAGAGGCTAACAGCAATACGGAGATCAGCGCTCTTGTTTATACAGGGGTGCTTTTTCTTATTGTTGACAACAGCTCCCGGTGGTTTTACACTATTAGTTGTAATGAGCATATGCCAATAAGAGAGGAAGCGATAATGATGAAAATAGCGATTTCGGCCAGAGGCCGTACAATCGAAGATCTTGTAGACATGAGGTTCGGCAGAACAGAATACTTTTTAATTGCTGATGAGAACGGACAAATAATTGATGTGCTGGATAACGCAGCACAGTCAGCGACCGGAGGGGCAGGTATCGCCGCGGCACAAGCAGTACTTGATGCGGGAGCAGATATACTGATAACAGGCCAGTTGGGACCCAATGCAATGAAGGTTATTAAGAGCGCCGCTATTCCGGCATATCAAGCGATCAACGGCACGATAGAGGATAACCTCAAGGCTTATGCTTCGGATAAATTACAGAGAATAACCGAGAGCGGTCCGGCCCATGCCGGCCAGAGTTAAATAAGCTATGCTGAAGATCGCCGTGCTTAGCGGCAAGGGAGGTACAGGCAAAACAACAATATCCGCAAGTCTGGCAAGTATAATACCAGGTTGTGCCTATATTGATTGTGATGTGGAGGAGCCGAATGGCTTTTTGTTTTTGAATCCTGAGCTGGACAGCAATGATCAGGTGCTTGTTCAAGTTCCTCAGATAGATGAAGAGCTTTGTACCGGCTGCGGTGCCTGCGTCAAAATCTGCCAGTTCAATGCATTGGCACTTGTGCGCGGCAAGGTACTGGTGTTTCCTGAGCTGTGCCACCATTGCGGTGCCTGTTCATTGGTCTGTGAGCCAAGAGCAATAACAGAGGTCGATCGTTCGATCGGCGCTATCAGCTGGAGCAGCAGCTGCTGCTTCTATCAGGGCAGGCTTAATGTGGGTGAACCTGCCGGTATACCTATCATAAAGCGTCTTAAGCAAGAGTTTAGCAAACATAGCGATCTCAAGGCCGCGATACTCGATTGCTCGCCTGGAGCCTCATGCGCTGTCGTTAATTCTCTGGATGGCTGTGATTACGCATTAATTGTTACTGAACCCACACCATTTGGTCTGCACGATCTGAGGATCGCAGCCGAACTGGTAAGAGACATGAAGATGCCTGCCGGTGTCATCATAAATAAATCTGGCGAACGCGACGAGATGATCGATGATTTCTGCTCCGATCAGAGTCTGCCCATCTTACTTCGTGTGCCATATTCCAGAAAAATCGCAGAGCAGTATGCCCGGGGGATACTACCAGTTCAGGAAAATGAAGAGATGGCTATGCAGCTGACAGAGGTCTATCACAAAATACGAGAGGAGGTACGCCCGTGAAGCAGATAACCTTCATCAGTGGAAAAGGCGGAACCGGTAAGAGCACTCTCGTTGCATCTCTTGTCCAGATAGCTAAGAACAAACGCTTCGCGGATTGTGATGTTGACGCGCCAAATCTGTATCTTCTGGTCGCTAAGGAGCAACAGAACCCTAAGCCGTACTTCGGCAGTAAGAAAGCGTTGATCGATCAGGATAAATGCATTCATTGCGATCTCTGCCGGCAGACCTGCCGGTTTGATGCTATCAGTCACGAACATATAGTCCAGACTCTGAGCTGTGAGGGCTGTGCGGCCTGCACTGTAGTATGTCCTGCAGACGCTATCGATCTGATCGATACTGTAATTGGAACAACAGATCTTCAGGATACAAAATACGGAAAATTCGCTACGGCTGGTCTGCATACAGGAGCGGACGGATCCGGCAAGCTTGTGACTGAGGTCAGAAAGCGCTTGTTCGACAAAAACGCACCAGAGGAATGGACTCTGATTGATGGCTCACCCGGCATCGGCTGCGTTGTCATAGCCTCGATCACCGGTGCAGACGCTGTCGTAGCCGTTTGTGAGCCGACCAAGTCAGGCAGACATGATCTGAGACGTGTGCTGGAGGTCGCTAAGCATTTTAAAATACAAGCCTATGTCTGCATTAATAAATATGATCTCGATGAAATGATAACACAGTCGATTGAGCAGTTATGTCGGGCAGAGGATATTACTGTCTTAGCGAAAATACCGTTTGATACTGATATCATGCGAGCGCTGCAAAACAATATGACGCCTGTTCAGGCAGGAGTAAAGAGTTACATCAACGCCGTTGAAAGCTTATGGTCAAAATTACAGAAGGAGATACAATAAAATGAGTCAACAAGACAGTGGAAATGACCGCCAGAGCATGCTGGCAGAGAATCATCCGCTCAATCAAATCAAGAGAACAGTAGCTGTACTTAGCGGCAAAGGCGGAGTAGGAAAATCGATGGTTACCGCCCTGCTTGCGGTATATATGCAAAGAACCGGTAATTACAGGATCGGTGTCATGGATGCCGATATAACGGGCCCATCAATACCTAAGCTATTCGGTGCTGAGGAGTTTACGCCCAAGGCCACAGATCAGGGAATGTTTCCGGTCAGGACTCATAGCGATATTCAGCTGATGTCGATCAATCTGCTGCTCGAATCACCTGAGGCACCTGTCATATGGCGAGGTCCTATATTGGGCAATGTCATTAAGCAGTTCTGGAATGAGGTCATCTGGGGCGACTTGGACTTCATGTTCCTTGATATGCCACCTGGAACCGGCGATGTTCCGCTGACAGTGTTTCAGTCATTGCCGCTTGACGGTATAATAATTGTTGCCTCTCCTCAGGAGCTGGTTTCAATGATCGTCAAGAAGGCCATAAACATGGCGAAAATGATGGATATTCCTATCATTGGTCTGGTAGAGAATATGAGCCATACAGTCTGTCCACATTGCGGCAAAGAGATCGCATTGTTTGGAGAGAGCCATACTGAACAGGTAGCCGCAGACTTCGGAATACCTTACCTTGGCAGTATGCCTGTCGATCCTGATCTGGCCAGACTGGCTGACGAGGGGCATATTGAGAGAATTCACAAGAATTATCTCGGCCAAGCAATTGCTGCTCTCGAGAAACTGCCAGTCCATGGCAGATCATATGTGGAACAAGATGCTGATGAGCTTGAAAAAAGTACAAACAATTCAAATGATGATAACAAACAGGAGGCAATGAAAATGAGATTAGCAGTAGCAATAGAAGCAGGAGAGGTCGCACAGCATTTTGGTCATTGTGAGGGCTTCCAGATTATTGACATAGAAAACAGCACACTGGTAAAAGAAGAGTTCATGGCCAATCCTGGTCATAAGCCCGGTCTGCTGCCTCGCCTGCTGCATGAGCGTGAGGTCAATGTCGTGATCGCCGGAGGCATGGGCGGCGGAGCTGTAGATCTTTTTAATGAGAATAGTATCGATGTAATTACCGGAGCTTCTGGTAAGCTTGCGGCTGTTGTCGATAGCTATCTGGATGGCAGTCTGGTATCAAGCGAATCTGTTTGTCATGAGCATCAGCATGCTGACAGCTGTGGGGGTCATCATTAATGACAATAGAAGAGAGAGCTGAACGAGCTGTAGACCTTTTTGAACAGGGATATAATTGTGCACAGTCAGTCGTTGGCGCCTGGCTTGATCAGACCGAAATGGATTCTGATCAGGCCATGCGCCTTGCTTCATCCTTTGGCGGCGGCATGGGCAGGCTGCGTGAGGTCTGTGGAGCTCTTACCGGCAGCTTCATGATTGCCGGACTTCTGCGGGGTTATTCAGAACCAGGTGACGATGAAGAGAAGGGCAGACATTATGCTTTGATTCAGGAGATAGCGGGAGAATTTGAGCAGAAGTATAAGACAATTCTATGTCGTGACCTGCTTGAATTAGATGTTAAGCATGATTCACCAAACCCTGCGGCCAGGACTGCTGAATATTATGCGGAGCGGCCTTGTGCCAGATTCATCTATGACGCGGTCGTTTATTTGGATCAAGCTTTGCAGAGCAAGTAAACCAACTTGTTTAGCAAGGCAATCAGCCTGATTTTTTGAATAATTGTTAAATCGTATCATTTGTGACAAATAACCAAAACTGTTGCTTTTGAAACAAAAATATA
>CAZSLR010000056.1:0-1931 GCA_964607635.1 uncultured Oscillospiraceae bacterium | reverse complement strand
AATCGTATCATTTGTGACAAATAACCAAAACTGTTGCTTTTGAAACAAAAATATATAGATACATTGAATAAACAAAGCTTGACATTTCGCATCGATCGCACTATAATGAAAACAAGCTCCAGGGAATACCACAGGAGATTTACCAGAGATCGGTAAGCCGCCACAGTAAAATGTGGAATGCGAAAAAGTGATAACGGGACACCTAATAAGTGAAACAAATCGCTGGTCAGGTTAATGAATGAAGTATTCGATAATTGGTTGAAGAAGAAGAAGGTTAAGTCCCGAATCTGAAACAAAGTTAGAGAAGAAGTTCAATGAGTATGATTTTTAGTTCGCGCAAAGGGTAACCGCATAGGGTAAATACTTCAAAAGGGTTCGCTGGAGCCCTTTTTTATTGCAAAATAAGGAAGCCGCTAGGCTTCCTTTTTATTTTTGCAAGATGATTGCCTGACAAATACTTCAAGTGAACTTTATTTTTTTCTGGCAAACTCCTCTTTGTCGATTTCGGCGATGTAGGGAAGGTGTCTGCCTTGTTCGCGGATGTCCATGCCGTAACCGATCAGCCTGCTCTCTGATATTTCGAAGCCGTAATAGGCAACCGGTACATTGATCAGCTGCTGATTCGGATTGAGGAGCATCGAGCAGACTTTTACCGAGGCGGGCATACGTGCTGCAAGATTCTGGACAATATAACCAGTTGTCAGGCCTGTCCTGATGATATCCTCGATTACAAGAACATGGCGATTGGTAATCTCTAAATCAAGATCCTTCGTGATTCTTACTATACCTGTTTGGTTTGTTGCGTTCGGGTAAGTGCCGATGCTGATGAAATCCAGCTGCAGGGGTATTGTCAGCTGGCGTGTCAGATCTGACAGAAAATAAAGAGAACCTTTTAGCATACCGATCATGATGAGGTCCTTATCGGCATAATCCTTATTGATCTGCTCTGCCAGCTCCTGTACACGTTTTTGGATGGCTTGTTCGTCATAAACGATTTTACGGATCGGGAAGTCAAGAATACTCATTTGTTATTATCCCCTTCGTTATAGTCTCTGCTGCCGGCAATTGCCGAGAAGCGTTCTATCAAAGATTGAAAATCCTTTTTGTAGACTATTTTTACGTTTGTGCCTGGATAAAGCTCCCTGACTTTTCTGGCTTTGCGATTTTTTTGTGTGACATATTTCTGGTTCATTGTTGTCAGTTCAATATAAGTGTCAAACTGTGTCAGGTAAAAATCAGGGCTGAAGGCCTGAATGATATTACCTTCGGCATCCCATTCGACAGGGAAGGTTCTGGGCTCATATAAGTATTCAATATGATACATATCGAGAATGCGCGCGAATTCAATTTCAGATGGGTTTTTAAAAACAGGTTTTTCTGTGAGATTGTTTATAGTATCAGATGTCCGGCTCTCATGAGCGATTTTTATTCTTGCCTCTTTTTCCCGCAATAGAGCCATAACGGCAGAACAAGCCTCGTCTACGGAAATTCTTGCTGTATTAAGTGTAATGTCATAGAGAGAACAGTCTGTGAGGTCGGCGCCATGAACAGTTGAAACGAAGCGCTTATGCTTGCGGTCGCCTTTTACCATTATTTGTTCAGCGTCTGTGTCCTGACAATTGTAAATGCGCTTAATGCGTTCTATCCTTGTATCCTCAGGTGCCATTAAACGTAAATGAACAGCTTCTTCGTGATCGCTGAAGAGAATTTGCGAGCCGAAGCCAACAAGTATTAGTGATTCCCGGGCAGACATTTCTATTAGCTTATCAGTCAGATAATCAAGATATGTTTCCTTGGGAACACGCTCTTCCAGGAAGTATTTTGCGCTCTCGCGCAGTCGGAACATTTCGGTTTCGCTGCAGACTGGTTCAAAAATAAGCTCGAGCATTTTCTCTCGATTCAGGAGTGCCCAGCCCATTCGATCGGCAAGT
>CAZSLR010000055.1:0-11150 GCA_964607635.1 uncultured Oscillospiraceae bacterium | reverse complement strand
CCAGTGATCAGCCAGATAAGACTGTCATAAGGAACAGATGCAAGGATGAGCACTCTAATAATTACATAAGCCGCGATAAGTACAAAAATCAGCCAGGTAAGTCCAGATAATATCTTCACAGCAGATGCTTTTTCCAACTTGTTTTCAGCCAAGCCAAGTCTGGCATCAGGTATCAGAATTATCATCATAAGTACAAGCACAAGGGATGTTACCCACCAGGAAGCAGTCAATAGCGGCAATAACCCGACTGCGTTTAAAACAACAGCGATTGTGGAAGCTATGGCGACAAGCGAAATTATACGTAAGCTCAGTGAGTACGAATTTTTATGTCTGCCCGGCTGATTGTCAGTTGATAAACGCTCATTATCATCAACCGGTAGATATTTTGATTCAGTCAGTTCCGCATTACTTGTCTCCTGTTCATTGACTTTTGAACGGCCAATGCTCTGCGCCGCGATTGCAAAAACAGATATGCCGGAAGTTAAAGAAACAAGTATCAATAGAATGACTGAAAGCGGGATGAGAAACCAATGAAACCTTAGGCTATCCGCAGCGCCTGTAATGCGATCAACAATTTCAGCAGGCTTATCATTGTAAGCTGAACTTACAACTAGTTCACTGGTTATCGTATCTATATAGCTTGCGCTCCAGCTGTACTGGTCAAGCATGCCTGTTTCCAGCAGGCCGATCCTGGCACTGCCGTCAGAGGACCTGATAATTTCAACTGAGGAACCAGGATAAACTGGCTGGCCTGGAAACAGCCAGGCATCCTCATTGCTTACTCTCTCATAGAGGGCCGCTGCTTCATCCTTATCCGATTCAGTATGGATAAGCATAATAGACCGATCGTCCGGCCACCTCATTGACAAAGAGGACGCGAAATCCTGCCAGCTGGAAAAGTACTTCAATTCTCCAATATCAGGCAACAATACCAGATCTGAATTCTCCCACGCCAACGAAAGCTCGACCGCAAGATCAGGCTCAATGCCTGATATAACAAGCCATACCCTATCCTGATCAAGACCACGCGCCTGTTTCCAATTGTGCCATCTGCTTATTATTGACGAGAAGCTTTTTGCTCCTGTTTCCGATTCTATCTCAGTTTCAAAAACCGGTATTCCCGCCTTCTCAAGTGACAATGCGAGCCACTTTGCTTGCTGATCAGCAGTGTGGTCATCACGATAACTAATAAAAACCGCTGAAACAGAATTTTCAATATTGTTTTCTGGTGATGATCCTTTGCCGCCATTAACAATCAAAAACACTGTAATTATCAGCGAAACAAGCGCAAGTAACGCCGCTACAGCTACAGGCCAAGCCTTGCGAACCGGACTGTCAATTTTAGTCATTTTCATTTGATCTCCTGCTGTCTGGCATTAAACCTTGCGGCTTCCACAGCCGCATGCCAACAGCGAATTCTATTATCTGCTGATGCTTGATCCGTCTGCGGCTCAAACACTCTGCTGCTCCTGCGTATCTCAGCAAAAGCCTCCTGATCAGGCCAGATTCCAACTGCTATTCCAGCAAGTCCTGCTGCGCCAAAAACTGTTGTTTCAGTTATTTCAGGGCGATCAACAGGCACACCACTTATGTCAGCCTGCAGCTGCATCAACAGATCGCTAACGCTGGCACCACCATCTACACGTACAACAGGTATATCGAAGCTGCTTTCATCACGCATGACATTGAGTACATCATTGCTCTGAAGTGCAATTGCTTCCAGTACAGCTCTGGCAATATGCTCGCGCGAGCTGCCTCGGGTAAGACCCGTAATAGTACCTCTGGCCTCCATATCCCACCAGGGCGCTCCCATACCGGTAAAAGCCGGCACGAAGCACACGCCGCCAGTATCTTCAACACGCGCAGCCAATTCGTCACATTCAAAGGATCTTCTTATTATGCCTAAACCATCACGCAGCCATTGTATCGCGGAGCCAGCGTTGAAAACACTTCCCTCAAGTGCATAGTAAACCTTATCACCAATTCCCCAGGCAACTGTTGTCAACAATCCACTCTCACTGACGACCGGTTTCTCACCTGTCTGCATTAACAGAAAACATCCAGTCCCGTAAGTATTCTTAACCATCCCTTCATTGATACAGCCTTGGCCAAAAAGCGCTGATTGCTGATCACCGGCGATTCCGGCTATTGGAATACCGCCAGGAAGAATGCTCTCATCAACATAACCAACTACACCTGACGAAGGTACAATTTCCGGAAGTATTCCGGCTGGAATTTGAAATAGCTCAAGCAAATCATTATCCCATTGTCTTGTTTCAATATTCATCAGCATTGTTCTTGAAGCGTTACTAACATCAGTCACATGCTTCAAGCCAGCTGTCAATTTCCAGATCAGCCAGCTGTCAATCGTCCCGGCTAACAATTCACCCTTTTCGGCTCTGATTTTCAGTGCCGGTTCCTGTTCAAACAGCCATTGCCATTTTGTAGCGGAAAAGTAAGCATCAGGAACAAGTCCTGTTGCCTTTTTAACCTCATCTCCATAACCATTGTCGAGCAATCTCTTTACAAGCGGCGCTGTGCGACGGCATTGCCAGACTATAGCAGGAGCAACAGGTCTGCCGTTTCTGCGATCCCAAAGCACTGCGGTCTCACGTTGATTCGTTATTCCTACCGCAGCGATCTCTTCAATTTCAATCCCTGAGCTATCAACAGCCTGCAGAAGCACCTCAAGCTGGGTATGCCATATATCCTCAGCATCATGCTCAACCCAACCAGGCTGAGGATAATGTTGACGAAATGATTTTTGTGCTGAACCGACCACCGTTCCATCCACAGAAAAAATAACAGCACGGCAGCTGGTAGTACCTTGATCGAGTGCTAAAATGTACCTTTTGTTCACTGTTGTCATGACGAAATCGGCAGTCTTGATTGATTGTATGCTTATAACGACTGCCTTCCTCCTTCCACTCTTCAGGAATACATTAAGACACAAAAATTATAGCACAAAAAACGCGGACCTCATTTATATTGAGACCCGCGAAATAATTCTTATTATTCAAACACAATTACTGCCTAATCAACGGTAATACTAAGATTATACAGCAAAAATTATTCTGTAGGGACTTCTTCTGCCTGTGTATCACCTGAGGCTGCTTCCTCAGGAGCAGGCATCGCGATCGTTGGTCCTGATTCATCCATCAGCTGAGATTGCAGGTCAAGAGCTTCCTGATACTTCTTCATAACTTCTGTTGACAGCTTCTCTCTGAACTCTGAATTGATCGGGTGAACGATATCCTTGAATTCACCGTCCTGTGTTTTTCTGCTAGGCATGGCAATGAAATAACCGTTGTTACCTTCAATAACCTTTATATCGTGTACTACAAATGAATGATCAAAGGTGACAGATACAATTGCTTTCATTTTCCCCTCGTTACCCATTTTGCGAATGGTTATGCTTGTAATTTCCATGTAGATTCCTCCATTCTTGTTATGTTTTAACAGTATTCTGCTTGAACGGGTACAGGTTTTAGGCTATTTTCACCAATGTTCCTGACACCATTATATCACTAATAATTCTGTCCGAAAGTATAGTTTTTGTTGATCCTGGTGTCCTGTATCTGTTCGGCTATTTCGCATATACCATTTTACACGCTATGGTGCATGCTTTGCTTATATGATAGAATACAGGAATGCAATTTCAAAGGTGGTATGTTACGGTATGAATGGTTTAATTGTAAATAATTTAACAAACGAGCCGCTCGATTTCGATCTTAAAAGCGGCAGTAAGATATTTTTTATTGGTATTGGCGGCATCAGCATGAGCGGACTGGCCGAACTGGCTGCAGCGGAGGGATTTGTTGTCGCAGGCTCTGATATGAATGCCGGACCAAGAACAAACCACCTGAAAAATTCCGGCATGCTGATCTTCAAGGGACATGACGCTGCTCACATCAAGAGCTTCTCGCCGGATCTGATTGTTTATACAGCTGCTATTCCAGAATCAAATCCTGAGTTGATGTTTGCGAGAGAAAATCAATTCCATACAATCGATCGTGCAGCTTTTCTTGGTTGGCTTAACCGACAATATAAAAGAGTTATAAATATTTCCGGAACACATGGTAAAACAACCACAACGGCAATGTGTTCTCTGATCCTGATGCAATCAGAACAGGATCCTACAGTTCATCTGGGAGCGGAGCTGATTCAATTCGCGACGACAGTCAGAGTTGGCAGACCGGCAGAGCTGATGGTTTCTGAAGCATGTGAGTATAAACGCAGCTTCCTGAAATTCTTCTCTACAACAGCAGCTATCCTCAATATCGACTATGATCACGTTGATTGCTTTGACAGCCTGGAAGATGTGGTCGACACTTTCGCCGAGTTCGCGTCACATGTGCCAGAAGATGGGTATCTGGTAGTTCCCGCCTTTGACCAGAATGTTGTCAGCATGATCAGCAAGACGAGAAAACTGATAGCGGCAAGAGGCCGTAAAATGCCAGAACTTATATGGTTTGGCGATGATGTCGATAGAAATGATGAATTAGGTACACGTCCACAGTTTAATTGGCGAAACCTGAACTACATTAATGGTCTTCCTGAATTTGATGTTTATTTCAATAATAAGTACTATGGTCATTTCAAGCTGAACATACCTGGCAGACATAATGTGGCTAACGCTGTTGCCGCTATTGCCTGTGCCCACTTCCATGGTGCTGAACCATTAGCGGCAGAGACAGCGCTCAATAATTTCCAGGGAGCAGAGGGCCGATTCACTCATACAGGCACTTACCACGGAGCCACTGTTATAGCAGATTACGCTCACCATCCGGCGGCGGCTGCTGCTACCTTGGAAGCTGCCGCAAATACCAAGCACAACCATATTTGGGTTGTATTTCAGCCGCTCACCTTCAGCCGTACACAGAAGCTGTTCAATGATTATGTTGCGGCCTTGAGAGATTGCGAGTTGGTATTACTGGCTGAAATATACAGCGATCGGGAAACATTCAGGGACTATATCAGTTCAGCTGATATCGCGGCGGAGATCAATAAAAAAGGTGGCCATGCTGAGTTCCATAAGTCCTTTGCGGATATTAGGGCCAGATTGGATGAGGTTGTTAACGAAGGAGATATGATTCTGGTTCTAGGGCCAGAGAATATCCGAGCATTGGCTGATCAGCTTACAGGACGCAAGGATTTTATGCAGAAGATGGACTAAGCAGGCATCAAGCACCTCTTTGAATCATCTAAAAAATTAAGAGAACAGCCGACAGCTTCCATTAAGGAGCGGTCGGCTGTTATTTATTCACTAAGCATATAGTGTTAGTCAAGCCAATGAAACAATGCCAGCTTCAATTAATGCGGAACTTCAGATGATCCGTCGGTCTTAATATCGGCATCCTGCTCAGACGGCTTATCACCAGCAGAGTCTGATTGCTCATTATTATCTTCGATAGCTTCTGCTGCATGCTTAACCGCCTCAGCTGCTTCAATTGATGGTACTGGACCTGGTGCAGGCTTGGCATCAGGTATATAACGCATGAAGATCTCTTCGAACTCCGGACCCTCGATCTTCTCTTTCTCGAGCAGCAATGCAGCCAGGGCATCAAGCAGGTCCTTCTGCTTAAAAAGTATCGCTAAGACATTTTCATAGGCCTCATCGATTATTTTCTTAACTTCCTCATCAATGATTCCAGCCAGCTTCTCGCTATAATTCTGGACATGCCCGTAATCCTTTCCAAGGAATACTTCATCGCCATTACCGAAAACAAGGTTTCCAAGCTTCTCGCTCATGCCATATTTAGTAATCATGTCTCTAGCGATGCCGTTGCAGCTCTGGAGGTCAGATGAAGCGCCGGTGCTGATTTCCTTGAACTTAAGCTCCTCAGCAGCTCTGCCGCCCAATGAAATCATTATCTGAGAAATTAAGTGGCTGCGTGTCGCATAATAAGAGTCCTCATGTGGTTTATGGGCTGTATAGCCACCGGCACCACCTGCAGGGATAATGGAAACTCGCTCAACCTTGTCGGTTTCGGAGACATTACGCAGAATGATCGCATGTCCAGCCTCATGGAAGGCTGTGAGCTTGCGCTCCTTCTCACTAATGATGCGGCTCTTCTTCTCTGGGCCGATCATGATCTTGAATACCGCCTCAGAAATATCAGAATAAATTATTTTCTTAGAACCTCTGCGGGCTGCAAGTAGCGCTGCTTCGTTGAGTAAATTTGCCAGATCAGCTCCGGTAAATCCTGGCGTGATCTTCGCTATTTCCTTAAGATCGATCGCAGAATCAAGCGGCTTACCCTTAGCATGAACCTTGAGTATTTCTTCACGGCCCTTGATATCAGGACGCATAACAGTAATTCTTCTGTCAAAACGACCAGGCCTCAGAAGCGCAGGGTCAAGTATATCAGGTCTGTTGGTTGCGGCCATTACAATAACGCCTTCGTTAGGTCCGAAACCATCCATCTCAACCAGCAGCTGATTCAGGGTTTGCTCACGCTCATCGTGACCGCCGCCCATACCAGCGCCTCTGTGTCTGCCAACCGCGTCAATTTCATCAATAAATATGATACAAGGAGCGTTCTTCTTCGCGTTTTCAAACAGATCACGCACACGCGACGCGCCAACACCTACAAACATTTCAACGAAATCAGAACCACTGATCGAGAAAAACGGAACACCAGCCTCACCTGCTACGGCTTTTGCCAGCAATGTCTTACCTGTACCTGGTGATCCGACTAAGAGAATACCTCTTGGTATTTTCGCGCCGAGCTCGGAATATTTCTTGGGATTTTTAAGGAAATCCACAACCTCTGTAAGCTCTTCCTTCTCTTCATCAGCACCGGCGACATCCTGAAAGGTGACCTTGTTCTTACTTGGATCGTTGAGCTTGGCTCTGCTGCGTCCGAAGCTCATGGCATTCTTGCCATCACCAGCTTGTCTGCTGTAGGTAAACCAAATAAACAATCCCATACCGCCGACCATTATTATGATGAGAATAATATTAAGCCAGCCGGCAATATCAGTAGGCTCATCATAATCAAAAGCCTCTATCTTGCCGTCATTCTTCGCTTCAGTCAGAACATCAAACAGATTTGACATCCACATGGGTGAAACCTGCTTGCTGTAGACCTGGGTCGCGTTGCCATCAGTCTTATTCATTGTAACTTCAAGATTATAGCCATTGACCAGAACCTTTTTGACCTCTCCGTTTTCAATCTGGCTTATCAGCTCAGATAGGTTTACAGGAGCAGGCTGTGTCATCCGAGACATGATCACGGACATTACTATTATGACGGCAAGAAGCACCACATAAAATGACATGCCGCCTGGTTTTTTTGCCTTCATTGATTTCCTCCCTGCTTATCATCCTTCAAATCTCTGTCATCACCAAGTATCGAGACCTCAGGAAGATTGCGGTATTTGCCATCGAAATCCAAACCATAGCCAACGATAAACTCATCTGGAATTTTCATTCCTACATAGTCAACTTCTACCTCGACCCGTCTGCGCTCCGGCTTATCAAAGGCTGTACACAATGCCACGCTTGCGGGATTCCTGGTCGTCAGAAGCTCCTTGAGATGCTTGAGCGTCAGGCCGGAATCAACAATATCCTCGACTACTATTATATGTTTACCTGTAATATCTGTATCAAGATCCTTGTTGATTCGAACAACACCAGAGGTCTTAGTTCCGCTGCCATAGCTGGAAACAGACATGAAGTCCACTCTCAACGGCACTGTGATGTATCTGGCCAAATCAGCCAGAAACGCATAGGCTCCTTTGAGAACACCGATCAATATGATCTCTCTATCCTCATAATCTCTAGAAATCTCAGCACCGAGTCTTCGGCACATCTGATCGATCTCTTCCTTTGTAATAAGAACGTCCTTGATGTATTTTGCCATTATCTGTTAGCCTCCCAGATCTATTCAAATAGTTATTCTAACAATCTTCTACCGGTCCAAATCGTACCTTCTGCAACGTTATGAGAAAAATAGTTTAAACTTCAGTATCTCTATGCCAAACCAATCTGATTGCTGCTTTGGTAAGATCAACATCATTGCACACGAAGGCATCTCCACATGCGTACCCCGGCAGCCATACAACATCATTTCCATGGAAGATGACCGGGATACTGTCTCTTTGCCTGGGATCGATTTTTTCCTCATTCATGAACTTTTTCAGAGATCTGGTACCTTGTCGGCCAGCCGGTCTAATTCTGTCGCCCGGTCTGCGCAAACGAACCAGATATTCACCTGATCGAGCTTCTCTGAAACAATTCATCTCGCTATTATAACGGAAATCAGGCTTATACTCAATCTTTCGAGCCTCAATATAGCCAAGGCCATCCGGAAGCTCAGTTATCCCTGGCACAATAAGCGGAATTTCCCAACATCCAAGTGAAATATCAAAATTCAAATCAATGGATTTTTCCAACAATAGCTTACCCTGATATTGCCTTACAGATATCCCGTGAGGAAGATCATAAGGGCCGGCATGATTAAGCAGAACATCCTGCATCAGCAACAAGTGCTTCTGTGAAAGATCCTTAACAGTACCGGCAACAAACAGGAAAAACTCTCGAAGCACTCTGATCTGAATAGCAGCATGCTCACGTGCCAGATCGTCACAGCTGATGCAACTCTTTTTATCATTGTAAACCTGGCAAAAGACGTCCCCCGCGATCTGTTTAAGACAATCCTCGTCCATCGCAAGATTATCGCAGGCTCTGATTATCGGTGTCACAGGGTCATGTCCAATCGTTTCCTGCCAGCAAGGAAGAAGCATATGTCTTATTCTATTACGTGTATACACGGTTTCCAAATTAGAATGATCAGTTCTCCAGGGAATGTCATTTATGTCAAGCCATTCCAGAATCTGCGAATTATCTACAGACAAAAACGGCCTGATATAGAAACCATCAAGGAACTTCATTCCCGCAAGCCCGCTTAAGCCGGTGCCTCTGCTCAAATTAAGAATAAGAGTTTCCGCTTGATCACGTCGATGATGAGCCAGTGCCACATATACATCTC
Organism: uncultured Oscillospiraceae bacterium; assembly: GCA_964607635.1. Classification (GTDB taxonomy): domain Bacteria; phylum Bacillota; class Clostridia; order Saccharofermentanales; family UBA5734; genus JAAYFZ01. Next base: position 2,154 of record CAZSLR010000055.1, on the reverse strand, counting down.
CACTGGAATCGAGCTGAAGCTGCGAACGACATTTCATGAAAAAATCCCGCCTCATTACTCTGCCGGCTTCCTCAATGCTCATTGAGAGTCGCTCAGCCTCAGCTCCAAGATCAAGCCTCTTCTCGAAGAGACGAACTCCCTGGATACCACACCAGTCCCTGACCAGTTCAGCATCCAGATCAGCTTCCAGTCTAAGTCCATGATGAATATGAGCGGCCGCCAACTCGAATCCGATTTTTGATTTCAGAATATTAAGCACAGTAAGAAGGGCCATTGAATCCGGACCACCGGAAACGCCAACCAGAATTGAATCGCCTGTCTTCAGCGTTGTGTGCTGCTTCAGGTTAAGTTCTGTAATTGAGATCAAATCTTCCAAGCGCTGCTCCATTATGAACTGCTGCAGATATATTTATATGACTTCCAAAAAATCTGCCGCTGCTCCTATTGTTTACTAATAAGGCGGTGGTTCTGTCGGATATCTGCCCTCATCCTTCTCGAAGAACATCGTATACTTCGGCCACCAGCCCAGATGAACAGTTCCTGTTGCACCTTGTCTGTTCTTCGCGATAATCACATCAGCGTCTTCAGTTTCTGTAGGCATATGATCCGTATCGTAATAGCTCTCACGGTACAAAAACATAACAACATCAGCATCCTGCTCAATAGCACCGGAATCACGAAGATCGGAAAGCATCGGTTTCTTATCGGTACGAGCTTCACATGCACGGCTCAGCTGCGATAGCGCGATCACAGGAACAGCAAGCTCTTTTGCCATTATTTTCAGAGATCTTGATATTTCAGAGATCTCCTGCTGCCTGCTGTCGGTACGAGAACCACCATTGCCGCTCATCAGCTGAAGGTAGTCAACAACTATCAGCCCAAGCTTATCATCAAGCTTAAGCTGTCGGCATTTGGACATCATTTCCAGAACACTTGTACCAGAGCGATCATCAATATGAATTGGCGCGCCATAAAGCGAAGGCAAAGCCTTGGATATTCTCTCCCAGTCATCGTTACCAATTTCACCAGTGGTCAGAGACTTGGCGTTTACCAGTGACTGCGCGCTGAGCATTCGATTGCCAATCTCTTCCTTGGACATCTCCAGACTGAAAATCGCTGCTGGTACCTGATAGAGTGTCGCTGCCTTCTGCGCAATATTTAAGGCAAAAGCCGACTTACCCATAGCCGGTCTGGCGGCTACAATGATCAGCCCGCCCTGTCTGAGACCGCCGAGTGCTCTGTCCAGGCTTGGGAAACCGGTCATAACATGACGCTCATGCACCTTGCCATGAGCCATAGCAGCCAGCTCATTGACTGTTCTGCCCATAATATCTTTCAAACTCTCGAAGCCTGAGCTGTCTCGATTCTCACGTATCTCATAAATTCGTTTGGCCGCGATATCCAGCAGCATATCCGCCTGATCGCCATCCTCAAAACAGAGGCCGCTGACTTCATCCATCGCCGAGATCAGGCGCCTCAGCAGCGATTTTTGTCTGACCAGGTCAGCATACTGGGCAGCATTAGCGATAATCGGCACCATATCAGGCAATGAGCTGATATAAGACAAGCCGCCGGCCTTTGCCAGTTGTCCTGTGCTCTCAAGCAAATCTGATACAGTAAGAATATCTACCGGCTTGCTAGCCAGGTAGAGCTCAGTTATCGCCTCATAGATCATCGCATGATCAGGTCTGTAGAAATCACTTGCCTTGAGCATAGCTGTAATCTCGGCCAAGGCACGCTTGCCGCTCATTGCAGCACCAAGCACTGATTGCTCTGCCTGGAGATTATGCGGCGGTACACGCCCTGAACTCCTGACAGGAGCCTCAGTGCCGGGAATCGTCATAGATAGTCCTCCGAAATGAATTTAAAATTGGAGCTGGATTCAGACATCTGTCAAATATAAATACTGGCAAAAGCCGAGCCCATGCTTTTTGTTCAGATTGCGGTAACCTTGATGCCGATCTTTACGGTCACCTTAGGATGAAGCTTGACATCAGCTTCGAAATCACCCAGATTCTTAATCTGAGTCTTGATCGTTATGTTGCGCTTATCAACTGTATAGCCGGATTTTTCCAGTACAGCAGCCACATCCATGGAGGTTATCGCACCATATAACCGTCCGCCCTCACCGCATTTTACAGGCAGGGTGAAAAT
>CAZSLR010000054.1:0-11213 GCA_964607635.1 uncultured Oscillospiraceae bacterium | reverse complement strand
CATCAGGATTATTCCTTTGTACGAAACCGCCGTACCAGACGCTGTCTTCATTTAGCTGAATATGTTCAATCGGGGATGTGCCGAAAATCATGGCTCCCAGTCGGCCATTACCTATAGGCAGCGCCTCTTCCCAGGCACAAGCCGGTTCTTGATACCAAAGTCTACTCATAAATCCTCATGATAGTGTGAAGGAGGCAAAAGCCGCGCTGCCATAGCCCCTGTAGGTGAAATACAACGAGCACACACCGTCTGGTATTTCGACAGATCCTGTATATTCCTTCCACTCACTACTGAAACCGATCGGTATGACGCCAATCTTATCGCCATCCCAGCTTGTTTTGACCTCAAACACACCGCTGCAATATCCTCTTACCTTGATAGTTATCTCCTCGATATCCTTGCAATCAAAGTATTTAAAGCCAGCGGTTGCTGATTCGGTCATATTAAGTATATAACCAGTCTCTTCGTCACCGTCTCTGCCGTCCTGTGTGATCTTCGGATATTCAGAGTTCATCCATAAACCATTATCACCCATGCTGCCAGTATATGGATTAACATGACTGCAGAAAAGATTACAGGCGATGTAGGTATCATAGGTACCCTTACCGGGCAGAGGTCCGCCATTCAAACCGCATGATGTCAGCTCGACCTGAGGAATTGAATTATCAGGCAAGATCTTGATTTTCTCGGCACAGGCCTGGCGGCTGTAATTAGTACCATTGGTATGCCGATGATAAAAAATGTACCATTCTCCTGCGATTTCTATTATGCTGCCATGATTATTGCCGCCGTAAAACATTGGCATATCTACAGGCTTATAGGAATCTATGCCCATGTCATTATTACTGATTATGACACCGCCATATTTGAAATCGCTTGTCGGGCTTTTGCTAGTAGCATAGCAAAGCTCATGCATTTGGATCGAAGAATAGATAAAATAGTAAATATCTCCTTTTTTTCGGATCGATGGCGCTTCGAAAAACTCATGGCCCTCAAATCCACTGCCATTGCTGTAAGGCTCACTTGGAGCAATGAATACTGGCGCTTCTATTACTGTTAACATATCTGTAGCCAGAACAGTAACCATGGCCCCACTTCTGTTTTTGTCGCCTATCCCACAGAAACCGGTATAGAGATAAACTTTGCCATCTTCATAGAGCACACCTGGATCGAACTGCGGCTCATCGCCCTTCTTCTCGCCTAAGCGCTGTCCGTCTTCATAACGAACATAGCCCAAGAACTCATACTTGCCGCCTGGGGTATCGCATACCGCTACTGATACTACGGGCAAAGAATTAAGCACATAATATAAATAGTATTTCCCATCCGGGCCTTGAACTACGTCCGGCGCGAACAGGCAAGCCTTGCCATCTGCGTTTTCCGGATCATCTGTTCTGCGGAATATGACGCCTTCATAGCTCCAATTTCCAAGATCATTGATCGGAGCCGACCAGCACACATAATCGTTCAAACAGTAAACATGGCTGTTGAAACGGTCATGGGAGCCGTAGATATAAACTCTGTCTCCAAATACGTAAGGCTCGCCATCCGGAATGTATTCCCACGAAGGCAAATAGGGATTGACGCCTAATGATTTCATATGTCGACCATACCTTTCTGCTGTATCGATCATCTGTCAGCTGTCAAAAACCGCATAGTGATCGTATATCTTATTTCTATCTGCTCTTGCTTCTATCGGCAAGATTTCTGCGTCAGCAATGTCATATACGCCAAAAGCCGCCTCCAACCGGGCTGTCGGGTCGATTTCCACATAGGTGCACCAAGGTAGCCAGTGATAATGACTCTGTAATGTCTGATTTGAGAAATTGGCGGCTTCATGGCCAAGGCCGGTCATAGCATAGCCGACACTGCCATCGACATCATTACACTGTCTGGTATTGCAGTGGATAAATTCGGCAAAATCTCGGTAGTGATCATCGCCTGTTATGAGATAAAGCCTATAATAACTGAATGAAACAGCTGCCATATAGACATCACCAGCTCCACTGCCAATCGTTATGATGCTCTGCCCGCTGATGCCATTATCATTAAATGGATGCTTGGGCAGCATGGTTCTGATTGGGAAATCCCAAGAATATGTCCAGGTTTCAGTGAAATCAGCAGCAGCTTTCAGAGCATCCAGCCACTTTGTCTCTGATGTCAGATCATAGAGCGACTGGAACGCGTACATAGCATAGATGCCGGATTCATTATCAACGATATCAAGGTTGTCACAGGTCGATCCTCTGTACTCCATGTTCAGATAGACATTGTCGTAGCACCAATCACCAGCACGCAAAGCGGCGTCCTTATAAATTACGTTATCAGTAATGAGATAGAGTTGAATCAGGAAACGGACGATACTAGTTGTGTTAGCCTTTGAATCCATACGCATTGAGTTATCCTGATTATAAGCTCGGTAGAAGCTGCCATCATCATTCTGAACACCAAGCAGCCATTCAGCGGCTCTAATACAGAACTCCAGCCACTCCGGATGATCCTCTTTATTTTTCTTAGTAAATACATATGCATCCTGGATTGCTTCAAGACCATCAGCGATCATCCTTGTCCATAAAGGATAAGGCTCAAAGGACTCAATCGTTGGATTGTAGCAGACATTGGGCGCACCACTCTCAGTCATCGCGGTCCTTACCCAGAAATCAATGATTTTACGCCCCTTCTCAGACGCCTCGGGATTTTTCTGCTTATCTCCATAACAAATCAAATTGTAACCAATACCCGGCTGCTGCCCGACAAAACCGAACTGAAAGGATACGCTGGAGATATCAAAATCAGGCAACTGACAGGCAAAAGGCAAGCCAATCGAATTACCATACTCTCTAGTCACCTTGGTCAAAAGCTGCATGCAATTGAAATAGTGTTGTTTATTGTCAACTGCAAAAAGCGGAGCACGGAGGCGATCATAGGTCTTGCGCCAAGTATCCTTCATCATGTCATAGTAATTATCATACTTACCTAGTACAACAGACACAGAATATGCTTGCTCGAAACCAACCTCCAGCGGATGGTAAACGCGCGAGAAGGTTTTTGTCCTCATCATATAATCGATGTTGTAAACCATACCCTTGCGCGGAAGCTCACCATCTGTACAGGGAAATACATAGTCGATCATCAGACCATCTCTTCTTGTATTAATATCTTTACGCAACGGATAACCGTAGTAGAGATAGTTGAGGGTTCTCGATTCAGGCTTGCTTAATCCGATCGAGCCTGTATTGATCAGACGATCCACATGATGCTCTGAAGCAACGATTGTGGTATCTCTCATGACAACATCAGCAGCCCAACGAGAAAGAGCGATAGCTTCACCAGTTGATCTGTGCTGAGCTGAAAACAATGGCAGGGCATACTTAAGCTCTGATTGCCAGAAATACTCGCATGAAGTATCATTTCCAACAACATGAGGTGCAGTAAACTGATTCTGGCGATACCAGGCTCCAGGAGCGAAGCAGTCATACTCTCCAATATCCTCAGATGGTGCCATAACAAAAGAAATCTTGCTTGCAAATCCCAGATCATCGATTGTTTTGATCACACTAACCTGTCTGTCTATCTTGAGGCCATCCGAAACAACTGAAAAGCTATCGCTAAATTTTAGCTCAGTTCCTGATGGCGTTTGTAAAACCCCCTCGGCCAGAATACCATCCGACATCTCTGAGACCTCGGAATAAGGCGCGTCATAGAACTCTGTTATAGATAACGCGGTCTTAACGAAGGCATACATCGGCCGGCGATTGAAATACAAGATATCTTGATCTCGGTAAACCTCATATCCACCTGCTTCGAAGCTTATTCTGTAATTTCCTGCTACTAGTTCCATTTGCTCCTCCAAATCCCCTGATTTTAATCATGCTCCTATCGAGTTTACGTCAGTCCCTATCGATGCTATCTACCAGAAATTACCCTCTCATATGAATATCCTCGATCACTGTTAAGGCTGGCTTGTACCAGCTCAAAATACACTACCGAATTTGCATTCAACGTAAGCTTAAGCTCGACCCCTGCTGCCGCAGCGATAATCGTATCTGACTCAAACAGCGGCGAAGACGCAGCAGTCAGATGATCAAGTTGAGTTTGCGTCAGATGTCTTGGTTCACCGAGATCATGCCAGGTTTTAAGCGGATTGCAAGTGACCTCATCAACAGTTCTCTTAACCAGGCAGAATCTTCCCTCGGTCTCCGGTAAATTAAAATTCAACTCAAGCGGATCATCGCTTAGATTCCAGGCAACACCTATATATTTACCGGTTTTATCAATAACAACAATTGAGTCTGACTCACGATGCAGACAATCACCTTGCAGATTCTTGAAAAACTTAAAGGCCCAGAACGTTGGTTTAGGAATCCCCTGATTAGCAACCATTCCAAAACCACCATGGAAAGGAGCAAATGGCACACCGAACTCTTCGAAAACATCGCCGAAGGTCCAATAAGAATAGGACTCATTCATATCACCCATACGTGATAAAAGCAGTGAGATATACGCCGCGTTATAATTTGTGTCATGCACGGGCGCGTTCGGAACATATGAGGTGTTGAACTCAGTAATGTGTATACCCAGCTCCTTATACTCCTCGAAGCTGTCAACGATCGAGCGGGTATTCTCAAGTGTTTCCAGACAGCTGTCCGGGTCATGGAGCTTAACATAAGCATAATGACCATCAACGACCGGCAGCTCAGAAACATAATGATGACGTGATACGAAATCAATATCCAATTTTTTATCCCGGCAAAAGTCGAGGAATTCTCTGATCCATTTTTCATCCTCAACACCGCAGATAGCCGGGCCGCCCACTTGAAAATCTGGATCAATAGCTTTTATCGTCTTGAAGGATTCTTCAAACAGCCGGAAATACTCCTGCATATCCGCCTTTTGCCAGAATCCAGGTAAATTAGGCTCATTCCAGACCTCAATAGGCCAGGTCAGCACCTCGTCTCTTCCATAGCGTTCTATCAGGTGCTCGAGAGTAGCTCCAACCATCTGATTCCAGGCGTCATAGCTATATGGAGGAGTTACATTTCCCTTCCAATAGAATACTGTTTGACTGCCGGACGCCATTTTAGCAGGCATGAATCCCAGTTCCAGAAAGGGTCTGATGCCAAGTTCAAGATATCCGTCCATTATGCGGTCGAGATAAGTGAAGTTATACTCCGCGATTCTGTTGCCGTTTTCATCTGTATATTCCTGATAAATGCCGATGTCATCAGCGAACAAACCGTGTCCACGGATATAGCGGAAGCCAATCTCCTTCTGAACCAGGGCCAGTTGCTTCATGTACTCCTGCTGCAAGGCCAGCCCCATTCGACCGGTGCCTACACAATAATCAACCCTGTTATTGAAGGCCTTTGTTATGCTTCTTGACAATGTATATGTTTTTGATCTGTTCATTTATATGCTCCACTTCTCAATCAAGTATTCTGGGATCTATATTAATTGTCAGTTGTCCGTGTATTTCACAAAATGGACCAGGAAGTGTTAATGCTTCATTCTTCTCGCTGCCGTAAAAATCATTTGGCACAAGACGATAGGCATCAACATTCTTAATATCATCAGTCTGTCTGACATAATCAGCAGAAGTGTTCTGCCAGCGCTTGGGCAGGTTTCGCTGGAGCGCGGGCTTGATCGTAAGTTGATATGTTTCTGTGTCAACATCGATCTGAAGCTCACCTTGCGCAGAATTCATATCCATTGAGTAGTACTCCTGCCATGATTTAAGATCGAGACAGACTACAGGGGCAGGATACATGATTCTCAAGTAACCACCTGGCATGTTCAGATATAGATTGCCATCAGACTGATTATTTTCTGTTGGCAGCTTATACGCAGCCTCACCGCAGTCATAGAAAATATTGTTGAAGATCTCAGCATCACGCGATGTACCACCTCTGCCTGATCTCTCCAGACGGAAGGGTACGGCTTTTGCGAAATAACCTGCGCTTCTGCATTTACCGATCAGGTTATGAGCGATCCGCAGATGATCAGTACCTTCACCATAAACAGCATAGCCGTTTACTATGCAAGGATCCTCCATCTTGTACCAACCTGCTGATCCTGCTTCAGACTTAAGATCGTTTGGATCAAATCTTCCCTCTATATTCCAGAAAATGTTATTGTCTATAAGATTGACGCCATCACGACTGCACTCAATGAAGATTGCTTCACGTTGCTCAATTCCGTCAAGGAACAAATTTGAGGTTATCCTGTTGTTTTCATTTGCTACATCCAGCCATAGATGGTCAGCACGAATAGTTTTACGGAATATATTGCGTCGAATCAAACTATTACGGCAGCAATGTGCCTTGAGACCTGCTGCTTCCCAGGACAATTCCATCTTCTGCCAGCCGGTTCCTTCGAGCAGATTATCTTCAACTAGAATATTCTCAACAAACATGGCAGCAATTCCACATACACCAACGCTAAATATTTTGCAGCGTCTGATTATGTCGTAGCCCAGTACCTGTTCATCATCCATTTTGTGATGCCAGCATTCATTGCCAATATCGATGCCTACACCGTTTGACCAATCAATTGTGCAGTCCTCGATAATCCAATGATGTCCACGATTAAGTGAAATAGCTCCACGCTGAGGAACCGGAGCACCTGTCGCAGCATGTGCGCAGGTTATGCCTTTTAACTTTATATAATTGAGAAAAGGCGTCGCAGGTGCGAAGCACTGTTCTCTGCATGTCAATTCTATTGTGTGATCTTTAGGATCTGAATCATCCTTTAGTCTGAAATGGACAGTTTGTCCATTTGCCTCGATCCAGTAGGATCCTGGTGTTCTCGCCATCTGATAATATAAGGGCACCTGAATTAGAGGCTCACCATCACAGAAGATCATACCTCTTCGATTCAGGTATGTGGTCATATCCGTTTTGTCATATTCAATAAATAGCCTGTCATGCAATATGTTTACCGCGCAAAATGGATTATAGCCACGAAACATGTCTGGATCCAGCTTATGCTGCCAAATTCTTGTGTCGTTACTTACTTCCTCAAACGGATCTGAATTCAGGCGCCAGTCTGTACTCAGCGAGAAGCTGTCTACTTCCTCTGAGGCCTTGATAATAACTTCATCATTTTGAAAGCTCTCGTATGAGATCATGTTTTCAGGATCGGTTCCTCCCATAGCTGGTCTGACGCATTCCCTGTAAACACCTTCATGAATCACAACACGCGTACCAGGCGCAGCAATTGCCGCGGCAGCGGATATTGAAGCAAAGGGTAAGGCAGCAGAGCCATCATTGCTATCATCAGCATGTGGATTATTTATGTCTACATGGAGCTCTCGAGTATAGATTTCTGTTTTCTCCCAGGTCTTGAAATAATCTCCACTTGGCAGTCGCGCTGAAGCTGATTTGTTCATTAGATCCTCACTTACCGTTATATGGGAAGAGGGTGCCCGAGAGCACCCTCTTTGCTTTAGGCAAGGTAAAAATGCCACTACCCAATAACTTATGTCGTTATTTGATTCAGTTTTTTGTCATTTCCAATGATGTCTGAGTGAGATTATCAGCCAGCCAGAGCTGCTGCTCTCTCGTCTACCAGAGCCTGGTATTTCTCCATATCGAATGCAACCAGATCACTCCAGCCGAAGCCTTCAAGCTCTTCCTTCAGATCAGTCCAGATCTGTTCGAACTCAGCTTCATCCTTAGCGAATACCATCTTCCATGAAGCATCACAAACCAGTGGTCCGCAGTTGCTTCTGATCAGAGCGGTATCAGTGTCATCAGGAGTCAGGTTAACGTTAACGAAAGGAACAACAGTCATTACATCATTCTTGAGGAGGTAATCAACTGGGTTCTTAGCGTCAAATCTCTCGCCCCACTCATTAGTTGTTTTTGTCTTAGCTTTTTCAACTTCTGCAGGCCAGTATGTGGCTGAATAAGTTGTACCATTGTTAGGATTGGTTGCAACACCGGCGACCATCCACTGATTGACCTGAAGCATACCGTCAGCGTAGAGACCGCCGCCGAACTCTTCGGGCACTGGTGAATTGTCCATCAGAGCGTACTCGCCCTCTGGTGTACGTACGAAGCCATTGCCGTCTTCAGCATCAACATATGTGAAGCCTTTGATACCACCATGGATTGCTTCGAGGCCTTCTGGGCTGGACATCCAGTCCATCAGCATGATGACTCTTTCCTGTTTGGCAGGATCTGTTGTGCCGCAAGCAAATGCACGTCCGCTGCCGAAGTATGGGTCTGAAGGCTGATAAATGTTCATGTCGTTCAGAGGAACCATCATGTAATTCTCGCCCTTGTTGCCACGCTCAGTTGTGTTCCAGAAGCCCTGCTGCCAGTCATTCCAGATCAGGAAAGCTCTCTTGGAGTTGAACTTGCCGTTAACTGAATCCCAATTCTGTGTACCAGAGTCAGGATCGACTACGCCGGCTTGATTAGCTTCATAGTAGAACTTAAGAATTTTCTTGTAAGCGCCTTCATCATCTGTCAGTTCAACCATGCTGCCATCTGTACCAAGAAGAATTGAACCGTTGACTTCCTGTCCATACCATTTTGTCAGCTGGTTTACGTTCTCCATTGATGTTCCGTCCCAGTCAGGCCAGAGTGTGATACCATAGCTGGGATCACCGGCTTCGTTGGTAGGATGATTGTCCTGAATTGTACGCAGCAATGAAACCAGATCAGAAAGATCTTCTAATTCCGGAGCACCTGCTTCATCGTAATAATCCCAAGGAACTGTCGGAGCAACACCAGGAATTGTTGGTGAGAAGGTTGTAGGACTGGTATTTGTCATTTCACAAGGCCATGCATAGTATGAGCCTTCTGCGACACCGTCGAGTGATGAATTGTAAACATCCAGCTGAGTTTTGTACTCTTCAAAAGATGTCAGACCCTTCATGCCTTCTGTTATATCTACAACAAGACCTGACTTAATTGATGATTGAATATCCGCATTATCCAATATGATCAGATCGCCGAGGAAGCCTGATGCAGCACGTGCTGCGAAAATATCGCCACCTGCTACCTGAGGCGCTATGATATTGAGAGTTACATTTAACTTCTCCTTGAGCAATTTGGCGGTCCATCCCACCTGCTCGCCCTGGAAGTTTGCCGGCTGTGAGTAAACTTCAAGAACCATTGGCTCAAGTTCACTATTGCCGCCGTCTGTCGTTTCGCCGCCATCTGCGGTTGTGGTCTCGCCACCGCCGTCTGTAGGAGCAGCTGTGGTCTCACTTGTTGTCGATGGGTTACAGGCTGTAAACAGCATTGATACCGCAACCATGATCGCCAACACTACTGTCAGCTTCTTAGATAGTTTCATCTTCATTTCCTCCTTCGGTATTGTGTATTGTTATAACCCCATTCAACACTTGCTTGCGGATAGTGTTTTTTGAGGATAGCAACCATGAATAATTATTATTTCAAGCTTTATCCTTTTACCGCGCCGATCATGATACCCTTGATAAAGAATCTCTGGAATATTGGGTAAACCATCAGGATAGGCAGAGCAACAATAATAGTTACTGTCATTCTGATAGATGTCTGAGTTTGAGTGTTTGCGGCCATTGACTCGGCGCTGCCGGCTGTAGCGTTGATAATAGAAGCAAGCGACTGTGACGACTGCAAGTATCTGAACAAAACAAACTGAAGGGTGTATAATTTCTCCTGCGTCATCAGAAGCAACGTATCCTGGAATGAGTTCCACTGGTTGACGGCTGAGAATATCGCGATTGTCGCGAGAATTGGTTTAGCGATCGGCAGAATAATTCTGAAGAAAACCATCAAAACACCTGCGCCATCAACCTCAGCCGCTTCCTGCAGTTCTGCCGGAATAGATTCCAGAAATGTTTTAGTCAGTATTATATAGAATGGAGAAACTACCATTGGCCAAATATATCCCCAAAAATTATTTGTCAGACCTAAGTTCATCATGGTCAGGAACCAGGGAATGATACCGGCATTGAAGTACATCGTAACAACAACAAATCTATACCAGAATTTACGCTTCCACATTGTTTTTCTTGAAAACATATAGCCAAGATAAGCAGCGGTAAATACTGTTAGAACTGTTCCAACAAAAGTTCTTGAGACTGATATATAGGCGGCTTGTCCAAGTCCGGGGATCTTGAAAGCGTCTACATAGTTTTGAATGTGCACACCTAGAGGAGCCCATATAACTCTGCCGCTTTCACTTAATTTATTGTCACTTATGGTATTAATGAATATGTAGTAGAAAGGATACAGACATACGAATGAGAAGGCCGCAGATACAAGATATATAATTATATCGAGAATTCTGTCACTAATAGAATCGTTTTTGATCTTGTTCTTCTTATGATCTATCTTAAGCTGTTTCTTCTCTGAAATCATTTTCATACCTCCTCAAATAATGCCTTCTTTGCGCACGAGTTTAGAGAAACCGTTAGCTCCAAACAGGAGAACCAGGCTGACTATACTCTTAAGCATGCTGAGTGCGGTCGATACAGAGTAAACAGGCGGTTTGCTGGTGGATAGATTGTAGACATAGAGGTCAAGCACCTGAATATACTCACGATTCCAGGAATTCTGGAAAACAAAATACTGTTCCATACCATTGTTCAGGAAGTTTGAGATATTCAAGAGCAAGAGAACGAAGAAGGTAGGCAGCAATCCAGGTATTGTTATGTAGCGGATACACTGCAATCTGGTGGCACCATCTATTCTTGCTGCTTCGTAGAGCATTTCATCAATTCCGCTGATTGCAGCAATATACATGATTGCCGCCCATCCGAGGTTTTTCCATGTTAGCCAGAGCCACATTTTGAACCACATATTATCAGCTGACTTCATGAAGTTGATTGGCTGTGTAGTAATACCCCAGTCCATAAGAACACTATTTAACATACCATTATTGCTCATAAGCAGGAATGCTACTGAGTAAACAAGAACCCAGCTGATAAAATTCGGTATTGTTGTCACTGTCTGAACGAATTTCTTGAATTTCACGACTCTTATTTCATTAAGCATGATAGCGAAAAACATTGGCAGCCATGAAAACGCCAGAGCGATTCCGCTCATCGCAAATGTATTACGCAGAACCTGTACCGTCTGCCTGATATATGACGTATTCTGAAACAGAACTTTGAACCACTTAAATCCGACAAATGAGTCCCATGAGAATGGCAGCGGCGGCTGATAATCAAAAAACGCATAGATCCAGCCATAAAGAGGGTAATATGAGAAGATAGT
>CAZSLR010000053.1:0-11238 GCA_964607635.1 uncultured Oscillospiraceae bacterium | reverse complement strand
GGCATGTTCTGCCTGACAATACTCAGGTCTCAATGAACTTCTGGGGCTTCAGCGCCGATATGATGAAGCAGCTTGAGGACAGATTCCCGATATTCCTGCGCGATTCACTTCCAGTAAATCCTTTGAAGGCTGAGTATTTCCTGCCCGGTGTTGTAGATCAGGTGCTGCAGGAGGGATCTGCTGAAGCAGAGGTTCTGCCATCTCCTGACAGCTGGCATGGTGTTACTTATCAACAAGACAAAGAGAATGTAACCGCTGCGTTGCTTAAGCTCAAAGCTGATGGGTTTTATCCTCGGAAACTGAATTGAGGTAGCAAAATGGAAGCATTGTCTCTAGAACATTTTAAGCAAGCTCAAGCCGCATTAGACGGAGTTATTCTCAAAACTCCTTTGGTTTATAGCGACTATTTCTCGCAGCTTACCGGCAATCATATCAGCTTCAAGCCGGAAAATCTTCAGCTGACAGGTGCTTATAAAATAAGGGGTGCCTATTTCAAGGTAGCTCAGCTCTCAGATGAACAGAAGAAGCGTGGACTGATCACCGCATCGGCCGGGAATCATGCTCAAGGCGTAGCCTTGGCCGCGAAAATGCATAAGCTGAAGGCAGTAATCGTCATGCCGGCAACAACTCCTCTCGTCAAGGTCAATAATACCAAGTCCTATGGAGCACATGTTATCCTTCATGGCGAAGGCTATGACGACGCTTACGAACATGCGCAGCAGCTTGCATCTGAAAAAGGTTATACCTTCATTCATCCATTCAATGATCTGGATGTAGCCGCAGGTCAGGGTACGATCGCGTTTGAAATTCTCGAAGAGCAGCCTGACACTGATATCATAATGCTGCCAATCGGCGGTGGTGGTTTATCTGCAGGCATTTCAACCCTGGCCAAGCAAATAAATCCTAACATTAAGATCATTGGTGTTGAGCCCTCCGGAGCGGATTCAATGTTCCGCTCCTGTCAACAAGGCTGTCTTTGCAGTCTGGAGGCCGCTAATACGATCGCCGACGGCGTAGCTGTGAAAACACCGGGTGAGCTTGTATTTCCTTATGTGCTGAAAAATGTCGATGAGATCCTCCGAATTGAAGATAGAGAGTTAATTGATGCCTTCCTGGATATCATGGAGAAGCATAAGCTGATAGTTGAAAACGCAGGTCTATTAAGCGTCGCCGCGCTCTCTCATCTCCCGGTAAAAGGCAAGAAGATCGTCAGTCTTCTGAGTGGCGGCAATATGGATGTCATCACGATGGCTTCACTGGTGCAGCATGGTCTTATCAATCGCGGCAGAGTCTTCACATTCTCAGTCCTACTGCCTGACAGACCAGGCGAGCTGGAGAGAATAGCCCATATTGTCGCCAAGCAAAAAGGTAATATAATCCGCCTTGAGCACAATCAATTTGTGACCATAAACAGAAACATGGCCGTAGAGCTGCGCGTAACGCTTGAGGCTTTTGGCCATGATCATAAGGACGCTATCATGGGAGAGCTGCGCAAGAAGGGCTTCAAGGTCAGCGCGGTAGCTCCAACAGCGGTCTTCAACTAATATCGTCTTGCTCCCTACTGAGCCAGTGATCCCTTGACTATTTGATTGGTATAGAGGCGCCAGTAATAGCCGCGTTTCTTAAGCAGCTCATTATGACTGCCTTGCTCTGCTATAGCGCCATTGTCAATGACAAGTATTTTGTCAGCATGTCTGACCGTTGACAGCCTGTGTGCGATGATAAGGCTAGTGCGTCCTGCCAGAACTCTGCTGAGAGCCTGCTGTATCTGATGCTCTGTCTGCGTATCAACAGACGATGTCGCTTCATCCAGCACAAACAGCACCGGATTCGAGAGAATGGCCCTCGCGAAGCTTATCAGCTGCTTCTGACCGGCAGAGAGCCTGTTGCCGCGTTCACCGGCCTCTGAGTCGTAGCCCTTATCCATTTTCATAATGAAATCATGGGCACCGGCAGTTCTCGCAGCGCTCTCGAGCTCATCTTGACTCACATAAGTACGACCGTAAGTAATATTCTCACGAATAGTTCCACTGAAGAGATGCGGCTCCTGCAGTACATAGCCTAATTTGCTGTACATCCACATTACAGGTAGATCTCTATAGTCAACACCATCAACCAATATCCTGCCTTGATCCGGTTCGTAGAAGCGGCAGGCAAGATTAGCAATCGTCGTTTTACCAGAGCCTGTTTCACCGACAAGGGCGATTGTTTCACCAGCCTTGATCTTAAGATTGAAATCCTCAAGGACACATTCACCATTTTCATAGCCAAATGAAACATGCTCAAATTCAATATTTCCGGCAAAAGGCGGCCACTCCGCCTTGTCCTCTTGTCCCTCAACTTCGCCATATACAGCTACAGCCTGCTCACTATCACTTATAGCAGGAACAGTATCAGTCAGCGCAAATATTCTCTCAGCAGAAGCCTGAGCGTAATTTAACTCAGTGAACACTCTCGCGAACTGCCTGACAGGCTCAAAAAACTGGACCGCATAGGAGACAAAAGCCGCCAGTGTACCATAGGTGATCGCAGTCGATCCTACTTGATTCATACGAATACCACCTGACCACAGAACCAGACCTGTGGCGATAGAGCCAAGCATAAGAACCATTGGTGTATATAGAGCAGCAGTCGTTGCCGCCTTAACAGAAAAATCTCTCATCTGCCCGGTCGTTTTACCGAATCCATCTGACATTTCCTGCTCTGCTGCCAATGTTTTGATAGTTCTCGCACCAGTAATGCCCTCATTGAAACCTGCTGTGATGTGAGAGTTGTATTTTCTTACCTGTCGATAGTTGTGAAGAATCTTTTGCTGAAATATTATACTGATCCATACCAACAGAGGAATCGTAACTAAAACCATCAGTGCCAGACGCCAATCAAGGATCAGCATAAAAACCGCCGTGATCAGCATCATAAAACCAGACCAGAACAGATCGACCAAATTCCAGGACATTGTCTGCCCTAAACGACGGCAGTCTGATGTCAGTCGAGCCATTATCCAGCCCACAGGTGTTACGTCGTAATATGACAAAGACAGCTTCTGAAGATGCTCAAAAGCACTTTGCCTGATATCATAGGGCAGCCACGACTCAATTTTACCCGCACGCAAAACCATAAATCGAACATTCAAGGCCTGAATAGCTATAAGCACTACAGCTGTGGTGGACAAAATTATAAGACGCTCCGGCTTATTTGCCAAAACAATATTATCTACGGCATATTTGCTGAACAAAGGTACAATAGCGTCAAATGTACCGATAAAAATCATCTGGACTACAAGCCAGATCATTAACGTTCTATAAGGCTTGCTGAAGCCAAGAAGTCTCTTCCAGACCTTGAAGTCGATCTTTTTACTGAATTCCTGTTCTTCGATCATCATATATTGTCATCCCCATCTTACATCTATGGTTCTTTCTTTGCGTGTAACGGCTTCAGCCTCCCAGCCCGATATCAAGCTCTTCGTCACCGGTCTTGCTCTGCAGCTCCCACACAGTTTTATAAGGACCTTGCTGACTGATAAGTTCATCATGATTACCCTGCTGAACTATCCTTCCCTTCTCAAGCACAAGTATCTGATCAGCCTCTGCCAGTGTCGTAATTCTATGAGATATAATCAAAGTAGTTACTTTGCGCTTATCTTTTTTCAGTGCTGAACGGATAGAAGCATCAGTCTGACTATCAACAGCAGACAGAGAGTCATCGAAAATAAGCAAGGAAGGTGTTCTGAAAAGAGTCCTGGCAATAGCTATTCTCTGCCTCTGTCCCCCTGATAGTGTCACACCTCGCTCACCGACAATTGTGCCATAGCCTCGCTTAAAACCGCGAATAGCATCATGAACACTTGCTTTTTGCGCAGCCTCCATGATCTCCTGTTCGCTGGCGTCGGCTTTTCCCAGGCTTATATTATCTGCCAGGTTACGAGAAAACAGGAACGGCTCCTGTAAAACAAGTCCTAGCTGTTCCCTAAGAAATCTACGATTGATAGTATTAAGCTCAATACCATCAAGCCGGATAGAGCCTGACTGATAATCATAGAGTCTAAGCAGAAGATGAACCAGCGTACTCTTACCTGAGCCTGTAGCCCCAAGGATAGCTGTAGTCTTCCCGGCTGGAATATGTAATGAAATATTATCCAAAACCTTCTCGCCATCGCCATAAGCGAAGCTGACATTTTCAAAAACAATATCACCGGCTATTCTAATATCACTGACTCCAGACGCGTCATCCTCAACCTTATAATCGAAAATTTCTTGAATTCGTTCGAGAGCGACGAAGGCCTGTCCCATGAAGCCCATCATCTGACCAAGTCCTCGAACCGGCCAGATAAGCATACCGGCATAGGTTGAGAAAGCTATCATTGTTCCAATCGTGATCATTCCGTTAAGAGCACCCCAGGCACCTGCAGTTATGACTGCGGCAAACTGTATCATGCAGAGAAAATCGCTGCTGGACCAGAATCGTGCCATCAGCTTGAGTATCAGCATAACCTTGTCCCTGTGATGGCTGTTCTTCTCAGTGAATTTATCTATCTCAAGCTGTTGAGCGGCGAAGGCCTTTACGACCCTGACACCAGTCAGGTTTTCCTGTAGGGTTGATGACATCTCGCCCTCTGCCTCGTCAGCGTCAAGGAAAATCTTCATCATCGAGAGGAAAAAGCGAATCGTCAGGAAAAAAATCAATGGAATCAATGCTGTACTGATCAATGTATAGACCGGACTGATTTGTATCATTATCATTAGAACAAGTGATATTTGAAAAGTGATCGAAACAGCTTCAGCGCCATGCGAGCTCATGAAGCTCTGAACAGTCTCAATATCAGAGGTACAACGCTGAATTAAATCACCGGTTTGTGTCTTGCTTTGAAAATCATACGGCTGATGCATAATATGATGGTAAAGTGAGTTTCTCATTCTGCGAGAGCTGTTCTCAGCTGCTATGGCAGTAAGCTTACCGCGCAAGAAAAGAAACAAGCCCTGCAGCAGAGTAAATCCAATTATTACCGGCAAAATCATTCCCCTGCCTCGATCGCTGAAAAAACCCAGCATCTCTTTCGCAAGCGGAAAAACAGTTGTACTGTCAACCGGAAGTTCAGCAATAATATGATCCAGGTAAAAGGCGATCAGTAATGGTATCATAGCGGCCAGAGCCACATGTACTATTATTGACAGCCAAGATAACAGGTAAAACACAGTGTTTCCTGTCATGTATATTTTAAGCAATTTTAGTTTTTTCATCGTAATTCCTCTGCCGTTGCAACGGTGCCTGATAAGTTATAATGTCATTATGGTAAACCAACAATATGATACCACCATTTAATAATTATGTTCACTGCTTTTCCTGTTTATTTTACAGCAGTAATATTATTTCTGGTGGTGCGTAACAGAAGTTTATACTATCTGTCGGAGTCTCAAGTGATCAGGAGGAAATGGTATCTTTGAGATGCTATAAACGAATATGCAGTATTTACAAATCGCTTTTCTCATAGTGTCCGGATCAATAGCCGCAGCCTGCCTGCTCTCAGTTTTATTTAGTTTCTTCCTGACAAGCGCGGTTATCAGACCGCCAATCAGGTCCCATAAGATCGCTCTGGATTATCATATCAAATACAATGGTGTCAGCCCTGATTATTTCCCTTCTCTTGAAAAGAATAAATGGCAGTTTAAAAGTACAACAGGAGCTATGCTGCATGGTTATTGGATAAGTCCCTCCGAGCCACTGTCAGGAAGATATATGATTATGGTACATGGTCATGGTCATAATATGATGGGAAGTTTAAAGTATCTGCCTCTTTTTTTATCAAGAGGATTCAAGGTTCTGATTTATGATCAGATACACAGCGGCATCAGTGAGGGAAAATTTACGACAATGGGCATGGTCGAAGCACAGGATCTCAGCCTGATAATCGATAGCCTTTATCAATCTGACCTCAAGCCTGAACTGCTGGGTCTGTTGGGTGAATCGATGGGCGCTGCCACTGTTATTATGAATATATGTAATGATCATAGAGCTCATTTCGCGATAGCCGACTGTCCTTATGCCGACCTGGAGGAGCAATTAGCTTATAGACTTAAATATGCCTATAAGCTTGGTAAATTCCCCCTATTACCAATAGGCAGTCTCATTTCTAAGCTGAGGGCAGGCTTCTTCTGGAAGCAGGTCTCACCTATCCGGCAATTGGTTGAAAATCAAGGCATGCCAGATATTCCTGTATTATTCGCTCATGGCCTAAAAGATACTTATATACCTGCAGCTGCCGCAAAACGCCTGTTCGAGGCTAAAACAGGCTATCGCGACTTACTGCTGTCAGAGGATGCCAAGCATACAGAATCTATATGCAAAGATAACCAGGCTTATGACCAGGCTGTCTCACGTTTAATAGCAACTGCCGAAGCAAATATCACTCAGTGACTAGCTCCACATCAATTCTGACCTCAAAGTATGCCAGCTGACCATTATGGATATATTCCTCATAATTGAGTAAATAGAAGCTTGGCGGGCCACCGGGCATCTGATAGAAGGCAGTCTGGACAAAACCGTATTGCTCAACATCCGTTCCATCATAATTCGGGTTGGAATACTCCTCGAAATAGCCGCCGGCCATCAGTTCAAACGGATTGAAGTACAGGAAGGTTCCATCCTCAGATGAAAGCGGATGGTCTGAAAAAGCTTCCAAAGATACTTCATCAATAAAGAGATCAGTAAAATATACATTCTGAGTAGAAGCGATTATGTCTGCGATCGTTTCATATCTAGCTTCATCCTGAAAAATATAAATCTGATCGAGATTTGAAACGGATGTAGTGACATAACCTTTGTAATGACCGGCATATTCAGCCAGCTCGGCATCAAAATCAGCATACTCCCAAATATAGTCAGGAACCAGTCCTGGCGTATTGACATCAAGAGGAGGCGTCTCAGTTGGCTCCGTTGTCGCTGTTGCTGTTTCTGTTCCCTCTTTTTTTCTCAGTAAAAATTCTTATCATATAATCGGCTTCATCTTCTCCAAGAATATCATTTAACCATGAGCGAGCCTCTTCAATGCTTAATACGGTTATTCGAGGCTCCGCGTAGCAAGAGTCTTCACCACCCTGCCCGTATATAAAGAATTCGCTGTCCTTCTTGTGAAATAGGATTTCCTCATAACCATGACTGTCGCCAAAGAAGCTAACCAGCTTTCTGGTTACTTCTTTTGATTTTTCGGTATTATAAATTTTTCTTCCAATTTTAACTTGCATCTTTTTCCCCTTCTTGCACAAAACTATATTACTAATTTTAGCAAAAATGCTGATGCGTGTACATCGTCTAAATTGACAAGTACTGACAGACTATAAAGTGAAAGTAAAAAAACAAGCTAATCATTATTGTTCGTTTGATCTGTATGCACACTTATCTCTCTATCCATTGCTGATGCTGCCAGTTTAGCCGCGTTTTGCTGGCGCTGCCAAATAGACATAATTCCTTGTGCGAGCCACTTAAGACATGCGAGCCTTACGGCAATTATAACAAGCAGAGGGAGACTGTCTTTTACCATTGTATTAAGTAGGCTGATAACAGGCGCGATCAGATCCAGTGTTAGCAGCACTACTGCCAGAACAGGCAGCCATATGCGCTGGAAGCCCATAAATACTGCGGAAACGATCATAAGAACGCCTATAGTTATCCCAGCTGTGATCATAAACCACTGTGGCTTAAGCTCGTCAACAAATACAACTCCAAATAGCAAGCCAAGGTTATCCTTATAAAAGAAGAGAAACCGCTCAAGAATCGTGAATGCTCCCAATAAAACGAAAACAATTATCGCGTAGGTTATTCGATGTCTTCGTTCACTCTCTGCTGCCGGATCATAATCGTGATTTACGCTGCCCATATTCCCTCCGTCGCTCTCAATGTGGAATTATAATTATTCCTTTTTATTATAACTGAAAATGCCACATGACTACTCATTATTAAGCAGCGAAAACCTCCGGAAAACCTAGAGCGATCCGGAGGTTAAGGAGAAAGATGGATACATATATGCTATTTAAATCGTATTACTGATCAGCAAGCAAACTGTGCTCGACTGTTGGACTGATCAAGATCCTTCCTGAAACAACGGTGTTGACATGTAGCGTTCACCATTATCAGGTAATAGTACTACAATTTTTTTGCCCGCGTTCTCAGGCTTCTTAGCCAGCTCAGAAGCCGCATACGCAGCAGCCCCTGACGAAATGCCTACTAGCAGCCCTTCAGTTCTGGCAAGTGCTCTCGAGGTTTCGAATGCCTGATCATTTGTTACCTGGTAAACCTCATCCACAAAATCACCGTTATAATTGTCTGGTATGAAACCGGCGCCAATTCCCTGAATTTTATGAGGGCCTTTCTGACCGCCAGATAGAACCGCCGAGTCTGTCGGCTCAACTGCTACAATTCTCACATCAGGCTTCCTCTGCTTGAGGACTTCTCCTACACCACTGATCGTTCCGCCTGTACCAACACCAGCGACAAAAATATCTACATCACCATCAGTATCACGCCAAATCTCTTCAGCTGTTGTCTTGCGATGGATATCAGGATTTGCCGGGTTCTTGAACTGTTGTGGAATAAAAGCCTTATCAAATCCGGCAGCGATTTCCTCAGCCTTTGCGATTGCTCCATTCATACCCTGTGCTCCAGGTGTCAAAACAAGCTCAGCTCCGTATGCCTTGAGTAGATTTCTACGTTCAATGCTCATAGTGTCCGGCATTACAAGAATCAGGCGATACCCTCTTGCAGCTGATGCAAAAGCTAGCGCTATTCCGGTATTGCCGCTTGTTGGTTCAACAATTACAGTATCAGCATCAATGATGCCCTGTTGTTCCGCTGCAGTAAGCATTGCATGACCTATACGGCACTTAACACTACCCGATGGATTAAAATATTCTACTTTGGCAATAACTGTAGCCTTATGCTGATTCTTGCTGCCAAAATGGGACAATTCAACCAGCGGTGTGTTTCCAATTAAGTCTGTCATGTTCTTCGCGATATTAGCCATGTTGCTGACCTCCTGTTAATTCCTTGTAATCTTATAGGACTTTGTGCTTTTATTTTATTATGATAGTTCAGGCTTGTCAACTTCTTTTTTATATAGGTATTTGGGAAATGTAGCTTAGATTACATTTTCCTGTATTGTCCCGCGTCTGAGACAAAACAGTTAGAGGCTGAATATGATACAATTAACGCAGTCAAGGCAGTCCTGCCAAGGCTGCATTTTATTGATAATGAGGATTAGATATGCCTGTAATCACAGCAGATAATATTAGCAAGAGCTACGCCGACCGTTTATTATTCAGTGGTCTTAATTTTTCAATTGAGGCAGGTGACAGAATTGGTGTAGTCGGTATCAATGGCACCGGCAAATCGACACTACTAAAAATACTGGCCGGACGTGAGAAGTCAGACACTGGCAGCTTCATTAAACAGAGAGATCTACGTATAGAGTATTTACCACAGATACCAGTGTTCAAAGATGTCCAAACCGTTTTGGAGGCCGTTTTTTACCAGCCTACTCCGGCAGTAAAGGTAGTCAGAGAGTATGAACTTGCTCAACAGCTGGCTGCAGACAAGCCAAATGACACCAAAGAACAGGATAGGCTGATGCAGGCAATTGAGAACATGAACGCTCAGTCCGCCTGGGAGCTGGAGCAGAACGCGAGAACAATACTTACCAAGCTGGGAATTTCTGATTTCAGCCAGAAGGTTGTTGAGCTTTCAGGAGGTCAACAAAAGAGAGTCGCACTAGCAGCAGCATTGCTGCAGCAAGCTGATCTGCTGATACTCGACGAACCGACAAACCATCTTGATCACATAGCACTTGATTGGCTCGAGAAGTATTTACAGCAGTATCGGGGCGCGGTAATGATGGTCACACATGACCGCTATTTCCTTGATAGAGTGGCGAAGACAATGTTTGAGCTTGAAAACGGTAATCTCTACCAATATGACGCAAATTATACCGCCTACCTCGAGCGTAAAGCGGAACGCGAGGAGATGTCACTCGCAATCGAGCAGAAGCGTCAGAATCTGCTTAGGCAGGAGCTCGCCTGGGTCAGGCGAGGAGCTAAGGCACGCTCGACCAAACAAAAAGCAAGGCTGGATCGCTTCGAAGAGCTGAAGAAGCGAGAAGCGCCTATCACAGCGGCAAAAGCCGACCTGTTTACCATCGAGTCAAGAATCGGTCGAGAAACGATAATCGCGGACGGTATCGGCAAACAGTATAGCAGCAATTGGCTGTTTCGTAATTTCAGCTATATTATCAGACGCGATGAACGTCTAGGTATAGTTGGTCCAAATGGCTGCGGGAAAACCACACTGCTGCGCCTGCTGTCAAAAGAACTTGATCCTGATGAGGGTGAAGTCAGGCATGGCACTACGATAAAACTCGCAGTTTTCGAGCAAAACAGCAGTATCATCGATCCTGATAAACGAGTTATTGAGGTAGTAAGAGATTCAGCTGAGGTTTTAGAGACAAGCAGCGGCAGTCTTAGTGCTTCACAAATGCTGGAACGCTTCCTCTTCCCTCCAGAACGTCAGTGGCAGCCGGTCTCTCGATTGTCCGGTGGAGAGAAGAGGCGCCTGCAGCTGCTGACAGTTTTAATGCAGGCACCGAACGTACTGATACTGGATGAGCCTACAAACGATTTAGACACGCAAACACTGGCGGTGCTTGAGGATTATCTTGATGATTTCGCTGGTGCAGTAATTACTGTGTCTCATGATCGCTATTTCCTGGACAGAACTGCTGATAGACTTATGGTCTTCACTCGTAATGGCAAAATAAGACAGGTGGAAGGCAGCTATAGTGAAAATTCCGATCTGGTTGTAAGCTTACAAACAGAAGCAGCAGAAAATCAGTCAGAAGCTAAGGCTGATGTCAAAGCTATTGAAGATACCAAAAATGGACAAAAACGAATAAAAAACAGATTTTCTTACAAGGAGCAGAAGGAATGGGATACGATCGAGCAGAACATTACAGATATCGATGAGCAGATCGATCAGCTGAAAGCTTTATATAATAAACACTCATCTGATTATGTGAAGCTCCAGGAGATCCAAACAGCTCTGGATCGTCTGCAAAATGAACACGATGAGCTTATGGAGCGATGGCTTCATCTATCTGAAATGCAGGAGAGCTTCGGTATTGGTTGATGGCAGTTTTCATTCGTGGCCTGGAGCATAATGATTTCGGTATTAGTCAGCTTGCTCGGCTTTTGCCGAGGT